>WGMD01000007.1 GCA_016125255.1 Planctomycetota bacterium
CACACCCCCTGACCCCCTTCCTCTTTCCCCCTCCCCCAACCCCCCTCCCCCTTCCCCCACCCCGATCCCCAACCCCCGATCCCCGATCCCCGACCCCCGATCCCCGATCCCCGATCCCCGACCCCCAAATCACACCCACTCGTCAACGCGCCCCATCGCTCCGCAGCTCATAAATCCCACCCCCCGCCAACCCTGCGGTGCGCATCGGCGCGCCGGTGCGCACCGCAGGAACAATACACCCCTCGCCCAAGCCCCTTCACGCCCTCAAAAACGCCCCTCGAATTTCGCTTCGCCACCCCCGTGCGCGCTTTTGCCACCCCCATGCGCCTTTCGCGACACCCCCATACGAATCGCCGCGAAATATCCGGCTCGTCCTTCCCACTTTCGCGTCACCCCGCCCCCTGTCCCCAACTCCCCACGCCGCATTCGCCGCCCCCGACCCCGACCCCAAAGGAGTCGGCTATATCACCGACCCGTCCCGGGTCGCTCGGGGCATTATTGGGCGCGCATGACGAAAAGTGGCCGTATATCTCTTGCGCCCCTTGCGCCATGAATCTTCGCCGACCATCGAGTAACATCATGCCAACCGCATGGCTATTCCTGGAGGGTACTAAATGTCCAGTGTGTACAAACGGCAAGGTGAACGGATCAAAGAAATGTTACTTCAAGCGAAGGGGGGTGAGAAGGAGTTTGAGTACACTAAATTTCGAGAACGCTTCGGCTTGGCACAGCGGAACAACCGCGAACTGAATAAGATTCGAAGATATCTCGCAAAGGAATGCGACGTACTTGTCTATCCGAAGGTCGGCGGCAAGCGCAAAAGGGGGACGACCTTCGATTGGAGCCAGTATCGAGATACGAGCACCAAGATTGTCTGTCGGCTCCGCGGATCTGGAACCACGTCGCCTTCATCATCAAGCAAAACACCCACAATTCAAGCTGCGTCGGATGTCTGGATCACCGATTACAACCATATGCAAATTGAGGCGGCAGAAGGGAGAAACCCCTCCTCGCTGCATGACTACCAAAAGCAGGCGGTTCAGAAGCTGAGTGAGAAAATGATCTCGGGCTTTTCGGGTATCCTGGTTCTACCGACCGGGGGCGGAAAGACGCGAACCGCTGTGCATTGGCTCCTCAAGGACGTAGTCGACAACAATGGCAAGGTGCTCTGGCTCGCACATCGCCACGAATTGATTGAGCAAGCAGCAACTGCGTTCTGTAATGCAGCGTATCGGGGTGATAATCTCCCAAACCGACCCGCTTTCAATTGCAGGAAGGTCTCCGGCAGTCACGCGCGGCCGTATGATCTGCAAAAAAACGATGACGTGGTCATCGCTAGCGTTTTTAGTCTCGGCCGTTCACACGGGCTCAAATGGCTGCGCGAACACTGGCTCGATGACAAACGTCCCGTTTGCATGGTGATCGACGAGGCCCATCACGCGCCGGCAAAAACATACAGGACTGTGATCGACGCTGTGAAGGGAGCATCGCCAAACGTGCGCACTCTCGGCCTGACCGCAACGCCGTGGCGCACATCGCCGCGTGAACAGGGTCTCCTCAAGCGGATGTTCCCGGGAGACATCGTGCATAGCGTCGATCTTCGAGAACTGATCAACAGAAAATTCCTCGCCAAACCATGCATCGAAGACGTGCTGACCCACGCTGCCATGGAGCTGAGCGACAAGGATGTAGACAAGCTGATACGACGTGGTGGTGACATCAGCGCGCTCGGTGAGCAAATTGCCAAGAATCTTGGCACGAATGCCGCACGCAATAAGGCGATCGTGGACCGCTACGTCCAGAAACGTCGTGATTACGGTCGGACGATTATCTTTGCTATCAACGTGGACAACGCCATCGCACTGCAACGGCTGCTCAGGCAACGAGGCGTTAGAGCGGACTATGTGGTTGCGGATGTCCGCGACGCTACTCACCGGGTGCGTATTGATACGGAGAGGAATCGCAAAGTCGTCAGCAGCTTCAAGAAAGGTGAACTGGATGTTTTGGTCAACGTGAACATTTTGACCGAAGGTTTCGACGATCCGTCGGTCAAATCGGTTTTTCTGGCGCGTCCGACGATGTCTTCCATCCTGATGATGCAAATGGTGGGCCGTGCTCTGCGCGGGCCTCGCGTGGGTGGGACCGAGACGGCGAACATCGTCAGTTTTATCGACAACTGGTCGCAACGAATCCACTGGACAAGCCCGAAACAACTGATTGCCATCGAAGAAGCGCAATTCGCGATTTCGAGTACAGATCGTCGTGCCTCTGTCCGAAAGCTGGTGCTGATCAAGCTGATCGAAGACTACGCCGTACTATTGAACAGTCAGGTTGTCGTGCAGGACGCCTTTGGCGATCTACCGTTTTTCCGACGAATACCCGTCGGTGTGTTCACCGTGTCGATGTTGGACGATTCGTCCAGCGTGACGTCTGAATCGGATGATCCTGGCCATCCTACGGACGATCTTGTCGACCTAGCGGATGACGTCCTCGTTTTCCAGGAGACACTGCCGGCCTTCGAGCGGATGTTGAAAGAGATTGAGCCGGAATCCATTCCATCTGTGGACACCGCACACTTTGATCGATACGTCACGCGCACAATGGATCAATATTTTTCTGACGTCGCTGGGCTGCGCGTGGCGCCTCGTGAATCAGAACTCCGTGTACTCCTTGGGAATGCGGCGCAGCGGCGTGAATGGCCGCAGATGCAAATGATGGATGGGCGAGACAATTTTGACCCGGCCTCGCTTGCCAAAGAGATATGCCGCCTCGATTTAGGACCTCGCGCGTTAGCCGCGATCATCGAGGAAAGATGGAATAAGGAGGATCACTGGAAACTGCTATATCCGCGCTATGACGATTTCTATCGCCAAGTGAATGAGATGATCATGGTTGAAGCCAAGCCGCCTTCCGTCAGTCCGTCATTCGAACCGAGGGTTATTCATGCAAAGAAGCAGGCAGAAGATTGCTCGATGAGCGAGTTGTACGATCAGGACAAGGCAACTTGGCGCAAAATACGCAATGCGGTGTATGAGAAGCATCGCGTTCCCCGCACCCGCGAATATAAGTGCGCACTCACAGGGTGGCAAAGCGCACGCACGACCGAGTTCGAGATCGATCACATTCACCCCCGGGCCGCGGGTGGAAAAACCGTCGCGGACAATCTTCGACTCGTTCGACGGCGGGAAAACGCCCGGAAAGGCGATCGCATTGAATATTGAGAAAAATATGTCGCGGTAGGATGAGTCAAGCGCAGCGGACCCGTCGTGCTTTGCGAGTTCATGTTCAATCTCGCGGCTGCGTGATTGCGTGTGGGCGGGTTGTTCGTTCGGAAAGTGTTGCGTTCATCCGCGGGCGATTGTGATGCGGGGCGGGGTTGGCACGGGCATGTTCGTCGGGAGCGTTGGGGTCCCACGCTTGGAAAGCGTGGGCTTCGGGGGGGGGTGATTGTCAGGCGTCGCGGAAGGACCAGACGGCGGCGCCTTGTTGGGCGTGGTTGAGGATGTATTGGTAGACGCGGAGTTGGTGGGCGCGGTCGGCGATGGGTTTGACTTTGCCGCGGCGGGCCCAGATGCCGCCGGGGGCGGCGAGGCGGGCGGCGGCGAGGGATTTGGCGGATTCTTTTTTGGCGATGCCCAGGTAGTGGCGGGCGGGGTCGTCGAGGGAGGAGGTTCTGGTCCCACGCTTGGAAAGCGTGGGCTTCTGACGGAGGGTAGCGGGGAGGCGGACGAGGACGTGGAGGTGTTCGGCGGAGATGGCGAGGGCGAGGACCTGGAGATGGTGGATATCGACCATGGCGAGGCGAACGGCTAGGGCGGCGGCGCGGCGGGCGGCGGGGGACAGATGCACCGGGGGGCGGGTCATGTGTTTTTGGGTGTGATCGAGGAGGCCGTCGTATCGACCGGGGGGCGGGGGATTTTTGTAATCGCCTTCGATGTGCTCGCGGTGATCGCGTGTGCGGAACCCGCGCTCGTCGCCGGGGGGCCAGGTGCCGAAGGTGTTGGCCATGAGGTGGAACCAGTCGTTCCATGCGGGCATGGGGGGGGCCTCCGAAAGGGTCCCACGCTTGGAAAGCGTGGGCTTCTGCATATGCAGCACTTCCTTATGAAGCCCACGCTTTTTAAGCGTGGGGGGTTCATCGTTCATCCCTCGGCGCCGGGGGATTGGTCGAGGGCGTCGCGGGCGGCGTCGGCGAGTTATTCGAGTTGTTCGAGGAAGCGGGCGCGCTGGGACATGGGGATGACGGAGAGGATCTGGGACTGAAGATCGACGGCGATTTTGCGGGCCTGGGTGTAGGCGGCGAGGCCTTTGGGTTTGAGGGAGACTTGTTTGGCGCGTCGGTCGGAGGCGTGGGCTTTGCGTTCGATGAGGCCGGCGGACTCCATGCGGTTGAGCACGCTGGTGACGGTGTTGGGGTCGGAGGCCATCAGGTCGGCGAGTCGGCGCTGGGTGAGGGATTCTGAGGCGCGTTCGTGGAGCCAGCGGAGGACGGTGAACTGGTCGGGGGTCAGGTTCAGGGGGGCGAGTCGGCGTCGGAAGGCCTGATTCAAGCTGTACCAGGCCCGGCGGAGCTGCGGGGGGAGGCGTCGCTGGGAGGGGTCGTCGATGGGCGGCTCGTTGAAGTCGATGTGCGATGATGCTGCGGGCATGGGAAGGCGCTTGCCTCGATTTATACGTACAGGTAGAATCAACCCCGCCGGTCACGTGCCGGACACTTTCTCTTTATAAGCTAAAGGCGTTGCGATGAAAAATCTCCTCTGGACCCTCGTGCTGGGCGCGGCCGCATTGAGCGGGTGCGCATCGCAATCCACTTCCACCCAATCGACCGCCGCCGCGCCGGCGAAGTCGGACGCCAAACCGACGGCGAGCGCGCCGACGAAAGCGCCGATGGCGAAGCGCGCCCCGGTCGTGGGGTGGCTCAACTGGCGGGGTCCGCAGCAGAACGGGACATCGCTGGAGACGAATCTGCCGGACAAGTGGGAGGTCGGGGACAAGACGACGTTGTGGACGCTGGACCTTTGCGGGCGCGGGACGCCGGTGGTGACGGGCGGTCGGGTTTACGCATGGGGCTACCGGGGCGAGCGGGAGAATTTGCAGGAAGTGCTCGCGTGTCTGGATGAGCAGACGGGCAGGACGATCTGGGAGAAGACGTTCACGGACTATCTGAGCGATGTGGTGTACGACCGGTACGCGATCGGCGCGCCGACGATCGACGCGGAGACGGGGAACATATATCTGCTGACGACGCCCGGCGACTTGATCTGTTTCACGCCGGACGGGAAGCAGATTTGGGAACGGGCGATGATGGAGGACTTCGGGCGGCTGACGTTCCCCAACGGTCGCACGGGCGCGCCGGCGATCGATGGGAATCTCGTCATTGTCAATACGATCTCGACGAACTGGGGCGGGGAAGGTCCGCCGCGGAATCGGTTTTATGCGTTTGACAAGACGACGGGCGAGCCGGTGTGGTCGAGCACGCCGGGCGTGGGTCCGCCGTTTTTGAAGGACAGCTCGTTCTCGACGCCGATCTTTGCGTATGACCCGGACGGCCGGCGTGTGTTTTACGCGGGGATCGGATCGGGGGCGCTGGTGTGCATCAATGCGAAGACGGGCGATCCGTTGTGGCGGTACCAGGTCGCCATCGGCGGGGTGAATTCGTCGCCGGTGCTGTATGGCGACAAGGTCATCGAGATCCACGGCGTGCAGAACATCGACTCGACGGAAACGGGGCGGCTGTTCTGCGTCGACCCGCACGCCAAGGCAAGCAAGACGGACGCGGGGGCGCCGACGATGGGCAAAGACGCGCAGGTGTGGCAGGCGAGCTTGAGCATGTTCACCAGCTCGCCGGTCATCGTGGGCAATCGGGTGTATCAGCTTACGGACACGGGCGAGCTGGCGTGCGTCGATGCGGACAATGGGAAGATTTTGTGGAAGAAAAAGCTGGCGCCGGATCAGATTCACGCTTCGCCCTTGTGGGCGGACGGGAAGCTGTACGTGCCGATGAACAACGGGACGTTTTACATTCTGCGTCCGAGCGATGAGGGCGTCGAGGTGCTGAGCAAGACGCAGCTTGATGGCTTCTGCCTCGGTTCGCCGGCGGTTTGGAACGGGAAGATTTACGTGTTCACGACGAAGCATCTGTACTGCTTTGGGGCCAAGGACAACAAGGCGCATCTGCCGCCGGCGGTGGCGGCGACGCCCGAGCCGAAGGCGGGTCCGATCACGCAGCTTCAGGCGATGCCGTCGGAGGTGGTGCTCAAGCCGGGCGGGTCGCAGAAGTTCACGGTGCACGCGCTGGACGCCAAGGGTTATTCGGCGGGCGAAGTGAGCAAGTTGTCATGGGAGAAGTTCATCCCGCCGACGGCGAAGGTCAAGGCGGAGATGGATGCGATGTTCAACGCCAAGGGCGAACTGGCAGCGACGGCGAACGCCAAGGAGTCGGCGGGTGCTTATCGCGCGACGGCGCTGGAGCTGCCGGGAGCGCCGGCGGACGCGACGAAGAAGGTGCAGGGCACGATCCGCGGGCGCGTGCTGGAAGGGCTGCCCATCAAGGAGGACTTTGAGAGCTTCGACCTGACGGAGGATCATCCGACGGACAAGGTCAAGTTCGCCTACCCGCCGCTGGATTGGATCGGGGCGCGGTTCAAGTGGGACATCCGCGAGAAGGACGGGTCCAAGGTCTTCGCCAAGACGCTCGACAATCTGATTCTTCAGCGGGCGACGACGTTCATCGGCCCCAGCGACCTGTCGGACTACACGATGCAGGCGGACCTGATGACCGACGGCAATCGGCGCGTCGCCAGCGATGTGGGGCTGATCAATCAGCGCTACATGATCACGCTCAAGGGCAGCCACGGCATCATCGAAGTGACGAGCAACTATGAGCGGCTGATGGTGACCAAGCCGTTCGATATGAAGCCAGGCACGTGGTACACGCTCAAGACGCGCGTGGATGCGAACAAGGACGGGAGCGGCGTGGTGAAGGCCAAGGCGTGGCCGCGCGGCTCCGATGAACCGGCGGAGTGGACCATCGAAGTGCCGGTCGAGCATGCCCATACGCACGGCTCGCCGGGGCTTTTCGGCTTCGCGCTGCAGAACAAGTTCAGCGTGTACGTGGACAATATTTCGATCACGGCGAACAAGTGAGACGCAGGCCGCGAGCGGCCTCGCCAAACGACAAGCAAAGAGAGCCCATCATGAAGATCAAACATTCGATGACCATCGCGGCGTGTGTGGCGATTGCGGGGCTGAGCGCGGGCGGTTACGGCGCGGACTGGCCGCAGTGGGGGCGGACGGTCAATAAGAACATGGCGGCGCCCGACGAGAAGAACCTGCCGACGAGCTTCGATCCCGGCAAGTTCAAGGACGGCACGGAAATCGTCGACATGGCGACGACGAAGAACATCCGCTGGGTCGCCAAGATGGGCAGTCTCACGTACGGCAACCCGACCGTGGCGAACGGGCGCGTGTATGTGGGCACGAACAACGACGGGCGCGGCGATGATCGCTTTAAGGGCGACTACTCGATCCTGCGCTGCCTTGATGAAAAGACCGGCAAGGAAATCTGGACGCTGACCGTGCCCAAACTCGGGGCGGGGAAGGTCAGCGATTGGGAATACCTGGGCATCGCGTCGTCGGCGGCGATCGACGGCGATCGCGTGTACATCGTGACCAACAAGTGTCAGGTGCTGTGCCTGGACGCCAACGGTCTGGCCAACGGCAATCAGGGCGAGCAGGATGAAGGTCAGCAGATGGCCGAGCCCGGCGCGCCGGCGGTCGAGGTCAAGCCGAACGATGCGGACATCATTTGGCATTACGACATGCGCGACGAACTGGGCGTCTTCCCGCACAACATCACCTCCAGCAGCCCGCTCGTCATCGGCGACCTCGTCTACGTCTCGACCTCCAACGGCGTCGACTGGTCGCACACCAACATCCCCAACCCCAAAGCCCCCTGCCTCATCGCCCTCGACAAAAACACCGGCGAACTCAAGGGCGAAGAGGCCAGCGGACTGAGCCAGCGCATCTTCCACGGCGACTGGACCAGCCCGTGCTACGGCGAAGTCAACGGCAAGGGACTGATCCTCTACGGCGGACCGGACGGCGTGTGCTACGCCTTCGATCCGATCCCCGTCAAGGACGCCGACGGGTACGGCATCCTCAAGGAAGTCTGGCGATACGACTGCAATCCGCCCGAATATCGCATGAAGGACGGCAAGCCCATCAAGTACACCAAGCCCGACGGCCCGAGCGAAATCATCTCCACGCCCGTCTTCCACGACGGCAAGGTCTACGTCGGCATCGGGCAGGACCCCGAACACGGCGAAGGCGACGGCAACTTCACCTGCATCGACCCCACCGGCACCGGCGACGTCACCAAAACCAAAAAATACTGGAGCTTCAAAGGCATCAACCGCTCCCTGTCCACCCCCGCCATCGCCGACGGCCTCGTCTTCATGGGCGACTTCAGCGGGTTCGTCTACTGCTTCGACGCCTCGACCGGCGAACTGTACTGGAAGCACGATTCGCTGAGCCACATCTGGGGCTCCGCGCTCGTCGCCGACGGCAAGGTCTACATCGGCAATGAAGACGGCGACGTGCTCATCTTCGCCGCGTCCAAGGACAAAAAGGAACTCGGACGCGTGACCATGCCCGACCCCGTCTACTCGACGCCGATCTGCGCCAACGGCGTCATCTACCTCGCCACCAGCACCCAGCTTTACGCCATCGAGAGCAAGTAATGAACAAGGTCGTCTGGATCATCGTCGCGCTGCTCTTTTTGGCGCATCACGACTTCTGGTACTGGGAGGACCGGTCCCTGGTGATGGGCTTCATGCCCGTCGGTCTCTTCTATCATGTGATCTACTCCATCGCCGCCGGACTCGTCTGGCTCCTCGCCGCCAAATACGCCTGGCCGGCGCACATCGAAGAATGGGCCGACGAATTCGAGAAGTCGGGCACCGGGGAAAATGCCCGGGGAACTTCCGGGGGAACTTCCGGGGGAAATCACTGATGTTCACCACGCTGACCCTGTCCGCGGCTTCGATGCTGCCCTTGTGGATCATCCTCGGCTATCTCGCCCTACTCATCGGGCTGGGCCTCGTGTCCAACACCTTCTTCAAAGGCACCGCTGCCGACTACTTCGTCGTCTCGCGCTCGGTCGGGTCCTTCCTTCTGCTCATGAGCGTGTTCGGCACGACGATGACCGGCTTCGCGCTCGTCGGCTCGACCGGCGAAGCATTCACCAGCGGCATCGGCGTGTATGGACAGCTCGCGTCATGGTCCGGCCTGATGCACTCGGCGGTGTTCTTCATCATCGGCATCCGCCTCTGGGCCGTCGGCAAGCGCTACGGATATCTGACGCAGTGCTCGTACTTCCGCGACCGCTTCGATTCGCCGTCGCTCGGCTACATGCTCTTTCCGATTCTCGTCCTGCTGCTCATTCCGTATCTGCTCGTCGGCGTCATCGCCTCGGGCAAATTCCTTCAGGCGACGACCGCGGGCATGTTCCCCACGGCGTTCCCCCTGCCTGATCTTCCCGGCGGCAAACCCAATCCGATGTCCGGCTCGCTGCCCCCGGCATGGGGCGCGCTGATCGTCTGCGGCGTCGTGCTCTTCTACATCTTCTTCGGCGGGCTGCGCGGTGCCGTCTGGGCCAACACGTTCCAGACCATCGTCTTCATGACGACCGGCGTCATCGCCTTCTACATGATCAGCCAGAAACTCGGCGGGCTCGAAGCGGCGACGCACAAGCTCCTCGAATCCAAGCACGCCGATCGAGCCGCGCGCGGCCAGCAGATGGGCCAGCTTCAGTTCTTCAGCTACTGCCTCGTGCCGCTTTCGGTGGGCATGTTCCCGCATCTGTTTCAGCACTGGCTCACCGCCAAAACCGCAAAAAGCTTCCGCCTCACCGTCGTCGCCCACCCGATCTTCATCGCCATCGTCTGGGCTCCGTGCATTCTCATCGGCATCTGGGCGGCGAGCATGTTGCCCGAGACGATGAACCCCAATGCGATCCTCGGCCTGATGATCCGCAAGCTCGTCGATTCGCCGATGCTTCTGGGCCTCGTCGGCGCCGGCGTCCTGGCGGCGATCATGTCCTCGCTCGACTCGCAGTTCATGTGCTTGGGCACGATGTTCACGCAGGACATCGTCGTCCGCGCCGTCGGCAAGGACCGCTTTTCCGACAAGCAGAAGGTCTGGATCAGCCGCGCGTTCATCCTCGGCATCGTCGGGCTCACGTACGGGATCGCGGTGTACATGATGGCGGACCCGAACCGATCCAAGAGCGTCTTCTCGCTGGGCGTCTGGTGCTTCTCGGGTTTCGCGAGTCTGTTCCCGCTCTCGTTCGCCGCGGTGTACTGGAAGCGCGCGACGCGCGCCGGGGCGCTGGCGTGCGTCATCGTCACCGCCATCGTCTGGATCGCCTTTTTCTATCACGACATCTTCGTCCCCAAGCCGCCGGACTCCGAGAACGAGGCGCTGGTGCTGGGCATGATGCCGGTGGTGTTCATCTTCGCCGCCTCGGTCGTGACGCTCATCACCGTCTCGCTCCTCACGCCCGCGCTGCCTCAGCCCACGATCGACAAGTTCTTCGACCCGCAAGCCAAATCATGACCGCTGGAGATTCGCCTCGATGACTTCGAACGTCACCACCGACCCCGTCGCCGCTGCGCAGCGCGCGCTCGATGAGCATGCCGTGCAGATCGTGCAGTGGCACTTCTCGCCCGAGACCGGCTGCCCCTACTGGCTCGACTTCGCCGCCAAAGCCGACTTCAATCCGCTTTCGGATGTGAAATGCTTCGCCGACATCATCCGCCTTTTTCCGCATTTTCAGGACGATGCGCTGCGCTTCGAGCCGCTCGACCGCTGGGTGCCCAAACCCTACAAGGGCCGCCCGTTCTGCGTCTTCGAGACCGGCGGAACGACCGGCATGCCCAAGCAGCGCATCGGATGGGACGACTACAAGATCGACTACGAGCAGTTCTCCGAGACGCTCGACGACGACGCCTTCCCGCGCGGGGGGCACTGGCTGATGGTCGGCCCGACCGGGCCCCGCCGCCTGCGCCTCGCCATCGAACACCTCGCCAACTACCGCGGGTCATCGTGCATGTTCGTCGATCTCGACCCCCGATGGGTCAAGAAGCTCATCAGCTCCAAGCAGTTCGACCAGGCCAAGGCGTACATGGAGCACGTCGTCGATCAGGCGACGATCATCCTCAAGCATCGCAAAGTCACCGCGCTGTTCACCACGCCCAAACTCCTCGAAGCCCTCGCCGAGAAAATCAGTCTCCCCGAAGCCGGCATCAAGGGCGTCTTCGTCGGCGGAACCACCATGACCCCGCAGTACGTCCGCTTCCTCATCGAAGAAGTCTGCGAAGGCGAAACCAAACTCGTGCCGACCTACGGCAACACCCTCATGGGCCTCGCCGCGCACAAGCCGCTCACCCCCGAAGACAACTACTCGATCACCTACCACGCCCCCCAGCCCCGCGCCGTCCTGCGCGTCGTCAACCCCGATCAGACCGACCAGCTCGTCGACTACGGCCAGTGGGGCCGGGTCGAACTGACCACCCTGACCCGCGAACTGTTCATGCCGCGATTCCTCGAACGCGACGAAGTGATTCGCCGCAAGCCCTGCGAGCAGTATCCGTGGGATGGGGTTGGCGATGTGAGGCCGTTTGGGGCGTCGAAGCAGACGATTGTTGAGGGAGTTTATTGATTTTCCATTGACCATTTTCCAGTTGCCATTTTCCATTTTGAGGAACCGGCGATGACTTCCAGCCAGCAACGAGCCGACGACTTACAGGATCGCCTCATCGATCTGGCGGTCAGGATCATCAAGCTGGCGGACGCACTGCCCAAGACGTCGGCCGGCGCTCACATCGCCAACCAAGTCCTTCGATCCGGCACGTCGCCCGCTCCGAACTACGGCGAAGCGCGCGGCGGGGAGAGCCGCTCCGACTTCAAGCATAAACTTGGCATCGTCCTCAAGGAGCTCAACGAAACCGCAATCTGGCTCAAAGTGATTCAGCGCAGCAAAATCGTCAAACCCGCGCTCGTCGACAGTCTGCTCGACGAAACACAACAGCTCGCCCGAATCATCACCGCTTCCGTCAAAACCGTCCGTGCCGCCCGCCCAATGGAAAATGGCAAACGGCAAATGGAAAATGGAAAATAATGTCTTCCACCCCCCACATTCCCGCCCTCCGCTTTGGCAAGCCCTACGAAAGTCTCGACAAAATCGAGGTCCCCATCCTCGGCGGCCAGACGCTGGCGGCGACGGTGTCGCAGGTCAACGCCGGCATGATCAAGCGCGACGCGCGCAAGTTCGCCGACGCGCGCGCGGCCCTTCGCAAGTTCACCACCGCGCAGCTTCTCGCCATCTGCGAAAAGGCCGGCGAATTTTTCATGACGGGATCGCTCCCGCTCGGCGATGGCGTGCAGTCGGCGGAGGACTACATTCGGCAACTGTCGTCGACGAGCGGTCTGCCCTACACGCTGGTCCGCGCGAATATGGCGAAGATCAACGAGGTGTTCACGCAGATGTCGACGATCCTGCGCGGGCTGACGCGCGGGCTTGATCTTTCGATCATCGACGCCGGCGCGGGCGAACAGGCGGGCGTGCCGGTGAGCTACTTTCCGACGACGACGGCGCTGGGCGTCGTGCTGCCGAGCAATTCGCCGGGTGTGAATTCGCTGTGGATGCCCGCGTTCGCCCTGAAAATCCCGGTGATTCTCAAACCCGGGCGCGAGGAGCCGTGGACCCCGTATCGGATCATTCAGTCGTTCATCGCCGCCGGCGCTCCCGCTGAAGCGTTCGGTTTCTATCCGACGGATCACGAGGGCTCCGCCGCCGTGATGGACGCGTGCGGTCGTTCGATCATCTTCGGCGGGCAGGACACCGCCGACCGCTACGCCGGCAATCCCGCCGTCGAAGTACACGGCCCGGGCTGGTCGAAGGTGCTCATCACCGGCGACGCCGCCGACCGCTGGCCCGATTATCTCGATGTGCTCGTCAAGTCCATCGCCGGCAACTCGGGGCGTTCATGCATTAACGCCTCCGCCATTGTCGTTACCCGCAACGGGCGCGCGATCGCCGAGGCGCTGGCGAAGAAGCTGGCGGCGATCAAACCGCTCGCCCGTGAGGACAACGCCGCGATGCTCAGCGGATTCGCCAACGCCAAGATGGCCCAGTGGATCGACGCCCAGATCGACGACGGGCTCAAGACTTCCGGCGCGGAAGACCTGACGGCGAAGGAGCGCGGCGGATCGCCCCGCATGGTCGAAGTCGACGGGATCACGTACCTGATGCCGACGATCATTCACTGCGACAACTGGTCGCACCCTTTGGCGAACCGCGAGTTCATGTTCCCGTTCGCGAGCGTCGTCGAAGTGCCCGAAGACGAGATGCTCGAAAAGATCGGGCCGTCGCTGGTCGTCACGGCGATCGGCGCGAGTGATGGGTTTGTCGATGACCTGCTCACGTGCCCGTTGATTCAGCGATTGAACATTGGGCCGCTGCCGACGTCGGTGGCGAAATGGGACCAGCCGCACGAAGGCAACCTGTTCGAATTTTTGTATCACCGTCGCGCGATCCAGCGGGCGGGCGCGCCCGTATGAGTCAGACCATGATGCCGTTCCCGGAAAATCCGCGCCCGCATGTCGTCTTCGGCCCGGACACGGTCGAGCAGATCGGCTCGCTCGCCCGTTCGCTCAACACGCATCGCGCCCTGCTCGTCACCGACCCGCACATCTACGAGGCCGGTCACGCCCCGCGCGCGATCCGCTCGCTCGAGCAGGCCGGGCTTGCCGTCACCGTGTTCGACCGCGTGCGCGAAAATCCCACGACCGAAGACGTCGACGCCTGTCTCGATGTCGCGCTCAAGGCGAACGCCGACGTCATTGTCGGCATCGGCGGCGGGTCGTCGATGGACACCGCCAAAGGGTGCAATTTCATTCTGACCAACGGCGGGCGGATGGCTGACTACTGGGGCGTCGATAAGGCGACCCAGTCGATGCTGCCCTTCATCGCCGTGCCGACGACCGGCGGGACCGGCAGCGAATGTCAGTCGTTCGCGCTGATCGCTGATCCGATGACGCATCAGAAAATGGCCTGCGGCGACAAGAAGGCGGCGGCTTCGATCGCCATTCTCGATCCGACGCTGACCACGACCCAGCCGCGCCATGTCACCGCCAACACCGGCGTCGACGCGCTGACGCACGCCGTCGAAACGGCCGTGACGCTCAAGCGCAACGACCTGTCGCTGCGCTATGCGCGCGAGGCGTTCAAGCTCATCGCGGCGAATCTGGCGCGCGTACTCGACGAACCGAACGACATCGCGGCGCGCGGTCAGATGTTGCTCGCCGCCGCCTATGCCGGCACGGCGATCGAGCACTCGATGCTCGGCGCCGCTCATGCCGCCGCCAATCCATTGACCGCGCAGTTCCATGTCGTGCACGGGCAGGCAGTCGGCCTGATGCTGCCGAGCGTGGTGCGCTACAACGCGGAGGACGCGGAGGCGCGGGCGATGTATGAAGCGCTGGCGGCTCATGCGGGGCTGGAGCCGACGGTCGAGGCGCTGCTGACGTGCATCGAGTCGCTTTTGGATGCGGCGAAGATGCCGCGCGTGCTGGAGGATGTGAACGTGCCGCGCGACGCCATCGGCGCGCTCGCCGCCGACGCGGCGTCGCAATGGACCGCGCAGTTCAACCCCCGCCCGATCGACGCCGATGGATTCGTCGGGCTCTACGAAGCGACCTTCAGTTCGCAGTCGCCCACCGCCTGACCCGCCGCTGGCGGCTTGGCACATCTGGGTATCCCGGGGGAACTGAAGTTCCCCCGCCAGCTTGTAAAAACCGGCAATTTTCAGCAATTATACGCTTGCGTATCAAGTCGCCGGGCGCTATACTTTTCGCATCGAATCGCAACGAAATGCGCCTATGTGGATCCGCTGTCTGGCCATGTTGTGCCTGTGTGGGATCGCCGCTTGCTCGGCGTCCGACGCTCCCGCTGCGCCCGGTGCGACGAGTAAAATTTCCGGGGGCGTGACCGCATGGGCGATCTACCGCGGCGATGAGGCGATGCACGGCGTCTCGAAGGCCAAACTCCCCGCCGACCCGGTGCTCAAGTGGTCCTACAAAACCGAGGGCCCCGTCAAAAGCTCGCCCGTCATCGCCGATGGCCGCATCTTCATCGGCTCCGATTCCAAACAGCTTCTCGCGCTCGACGCAATGACCGGCAAGCTCCTCTGGTCCTTCATGACCGAGGACACGGTCGAAGCCCCGCCGACGATCGACGGCGACGCCGTGTACATCGGCTCGACCGACACGAATCTCTACAAGCTCGACGCCGCCACCGGCAAGCTCGCCTGGAAGTTCGCCACCAATGACAAGATCATCGGCGCCGCCGTCGCCGTCGACGATGCCGCAAGCAAGCGCCGGCTTGTGCTCATCGGTTCCTACGATGGCACATTGCACGCACTCAACGCCGCCGACGGTAAGGAAGTCTGGCACTACGAAACGTCCGACCCCATCAACGGCTCGGCCGCGATTCACAACGGCGTTGCGGCCTTCGGCGGATGCGACGGCTCATTGCACATCGTCGACCTCGACAACGGTTCCGAACGCCGCACCATCGAGATCGGCTCGATCGTCGCCGCCACGCCCGCCCTCGACGGCGACATGGCCTACGTCGGACACTTCGGCAACGAATTCGTCGCGGCGAATGTCAACACCGGCGACATCGCATGGCGATACAAGGATCGCAATTTCGAGTACCGCTCCAGCGCCGCCGTGACCGATGAGCTGGTCGTCTTCGGCGGGCGCGATCGGCGGCTGCACTGCCTCCATCGCGCCGATGGTTCGGTCAAATGGCTCTTTTCCGCGCGCGGCAAGATCGATTCGAGTCCGGTCATCGCTGACGGGCACGTCGTTGTCGGGTCCGCCGACGGGCGGCTCTACATCGTCGATCTGGCGGAAGGCAAACAGACGTGGTCATACGAAATCGGCGAGGCGATCAGCGGGTCGCCGGCCGTGATTGACGGACTGATCGTGATCGGCGCCGAAGACGGCGTCGTTTACGCGTTTGGAGACAAACCGTGACGACACTGACGCAAACCGTGCGCCCCCTGCCCATCGAAACCGATGCCGAGGGCAACACCAAGGCCGGCAACTATTTCGTGTCCAACTATCCGCCCTTCGCGTACTGGAACGAAGCGGCGGTCAGCGCGGTCGATGGCGCTCTCAATCGCAGACCCGCAGCAGGCAATCCGCTCGGCTTGTACGTGCACATTCCCTTCTGCCGCAAGCGTTGCCACTTCTGCTACTTCAAGGTGTACACGGATCGCAACGCCGCCGCGATCGGGCAGTACATTGATGCGGTCAAGCGCGAACTGGCCATGTATGCCAAACGCGGGTTTCTCGACGGGCGCACGCCGCGCTTCGTCTACTTCGGCGGGGGCACGCCGTCGTATCTGTCAGCAAAACAACTGCTCGAACTCACGCAGGGTTTGAAAGACGTGCTGGACTGGGACGCCGTCGAGGAAGTTACCTTCGAGTGCGAGCCGGGCACGCTCAACGAAAAGAAAGTCGAAGCGATTCGCGAGATGGGCGTCACCCGTCTGAGCTTCGGCATCGAAAACTTTAACGACCACATTCTTGACATCAACGGCCGGGCGCACCTGTCCAAGCAGGTCTTCGCCGCCTACGAGTGGGCCCGCAACGTGCGGTTCCCGCAGATCAACATCGACCTGATCTCCGGCATGCTCGAAGAGACGCAGGAGAACTGGATCGAAAACATCCGCAAAACCATCGACCTCGATCCCGATTGCGTGACCATCTATCAGATGGAGATTCCGTTCAACACGACGATCTACCAGCGCATGAAGGTGGAGGGCAAGCTGACGGCTCCCGTGGCGGACTGGGATACGAAGCGGCGATGGGTCAAGTACGCGTTCGACGAGCTGGAGAAAGTCGGCTACGGGATCAGCAGCGCCTACACGGCTGTGAAAAACCCGGCGACGACGCGCTTCGTGTATCGCGATGCGCTTTGGCGCGGGGCGGACTTGCTCGCGCTGGGCGTGTCGAGCTTCGGGCACATCAACCGGGCGCACTACCAGAACGAAAAGCACATCGAAACCTACGTGCAGCGCGTCGAAGCGGGCGAGCTGCCGATTCATCGCGGGTATGCCATCAACGACGGCGAGGCGCTGATTCGGGAGATGATTCTGCAAATGAAGACCGGCCGGCTGGAGCGGGCGTATTTCATGAACAAATTCGGCGTGAACATCGCGGAGCGCTTCGCCGGGCCGTTCGGCAAGTATGAACAGGCGGGTTTTCTGACCGTCGGACCGGACGCCATCACGCTCGATCGCGATGCGCTGCTTCAGGTGGACACGATGCTGCACGAATTCTTCCTGCCTGAGCACCAGGGCGATCGTTACGTGTAAGGAACCGCATGACGCCATTGCTCGACAAGATCGCGAATCTGCTCACGCCGCTGTCTGAGTTTTACCGGACGGCGGGCGACGTGCTGCCGCACATCGAGGCGGTGGAGCCGGAGCGGATTCCCCAGCCGCAGCGGCGACTGCTGGTGCATACGCACGACATGACGCCGACGCTCGAAGCATTCTGCAACAGGAAGATTCATCTGAAGCTGCTGGCCCGGCACATCGAAGGAAGCGCCCTGTACCGCGAGGTGGTGCTGATCGCCAACGGCGCCGGCACGCCGATGGAATTCGGCGCGATCCGCATTCATCTGGATCACTTTGACGTCGGGCCGCGAGCGCTGATCGTCGAAGGGCATCGCCCCTTGGGCACGATCCTGCACGACTTTGCCATTCATCACACGAGCCGGCCCAGCGGATATTTCTCGATCGAGAGCGATCCGCTGACCCGGCGCGCATTCGGCATGACCAGCGATCGGGTGCTCTACGGCCGACACAACACGCTCAGCGACGCGAGCCGGCGCGTGCTCGCCGAGGTCGTCGAAATTCTGCCCCCCTTTGAGGAATGCGAACATGATCCGTCCGGAAAGTGAGCTTGATGTCATCATCATCGGCGCGGGCCCCGCGGGCTGCGCCGCCGCCGCCGCGCTGGCCATGAAGGGCCGGCGGGTGATGATTCTCGAAAAGGAATCCTTCCCGCGATACAAGATCGGCGAGTCGCTGATCCCTTATTGCTGGTTCCCGCTCGACCGCATCGGCATGATCGACAAGCTCAAGGCGTCGCACTTCGTCCGCAAGTACAGCGTGCAGTTCGTGAGCGTCAATGGCAATGTCTCGCAGCCGTTCTACTTCTTCCAGCACACCGAGCACGATTGCGCGAAGACCTGGCAGGTCGTCCGCAGCGAGTTCGATCAGATGCTGCTCGACAACGCGCTTGAAAAGGGCGCGAAGGTCCTGATGCAGACGGCGGTGAAGGAGCTTGTCCGCGAAGGCAGTACGGTCGTCGGCGTCCGCGCGATGGGAAGCGATGGCAAGATGATCGAGCTGCGCGCTGCGATGACGATCGACGCCAGCGGGCGCGACATGTTCGCCGTCAAGGCCAATGACTGGCGCGTGCCGGACAAGTCGCTCAAGAAGATCGCGATCTGGTCGTACTACAAGGGCGCCAAGCGCGACGAAGGGCTCGACGAGGGCGCGACGACCGTGGCGTATGTGCCGCATAATGGCTGGTTCTGGTACATCCCGCTGCCGGACGACATCGTCAGCGTCGGGGTCGTGGCGGAGCGCGATTACCTGTACCGCGATTCCAAGGGCGATCCCGATGCGATCTTCGAACGCGAGATCGCGATTCAGAAGTGGGTCGGCGACCACGTTGCGGAGGGGAGAAAGATGGCCCCCTGCCGCGTCACCGGCGACTACTCCTACCGCTCGCGCCACAGCTCGGCCGACGGACTGCTGCTCGTCGGCGATGCGTTCGCGTTTCTCGATCCGGTGTTCTCGTCGGGCGTGTTTTTGGCGCTGCAGAGCGGCGTGATGGCGGCGGACGCCATCGACGAGGCGCTTCAGAGCGGCGACGTTCGGGCCGAGCGGTTTGTGCCGTACAGCCGCGAGTTGTGCAAGGGTATCGAGGCGATGCGCCGATTGGTGTACGCCTTCTACGATGAAACCTTCAAGTTCAGCGACCTCTTGAAAAAGCACCCGCACCTGCGCGGCGATCTGACGGACTGCCTCATCGGCAATCTCGCGCGTGATTTCGATCCGTTGTTCAACGCCGTGGCGGAGTTCGCGCAGGTGCCGGCGGCGCTGGAGCATGGTCGCCCGCTGGTCTCCTCCCATGCCGCGTCGACGTTAACCGCATGAACATCGTGCAGCTCACACCCGGCACCGGCAACTTTCATTGCGGCAACTGCGTCCGCGACAATGCGCTTGTCCATGCGCTGAGGCGGATGGGCCATGATGTATTGATGGTGCCGCTGTATCTGCCGCAGGTGGTGGACGAAGAACCGGCGGCGGGCGACACGCCGATTTTCTTCGGCGGGATCAACGTCTATCTCGAACAGAAAATCCCGCTCTTCCGTCACACGCCGCGCTGGGTGGATCATCTCTTCGCGTCGCCGGCGCTGCTCACATGGGCGGCGAACCGGGCGGGCATGACCAGCGCGCGCGATCTGGGCGAACTGACCGTGTCGATGCTCAAAGGCGAACAGGGTCTTCAGAACAAGGAGCTGACCCGCCTCATCGACTTCGTCAAGACGCGGCACCATGTTAACGTCGTCAAGCTGTCCAACGCCATGCTCATCGGCATGGCCCGCCGGATTCGCCGGGAAACCGGGGCAAAAGTCGTCTGCACGCTCGCGGGGGAAGATGCGTTTTTGGATTCGCTGGTGGAGCCGTATCGGGAGCAGGCATGGAATCTGATGCGCGAGCGAGCGAAGGATGTCGATGCGTTCATCGCGGTGAGCCGGTACTACGGCGAAGTGATGACGCGGCGGATGGACCTCGACCCGGACAAGGTGCATGTCGTTCACAACGGGATCGACACGCGGGGCTACGAAGTTGCGGACACGCCGCCGAATCCGCCCGCGCTCGGATATTTCGCGCGGCTGTGCAAGGCGAAAGGGCTCGACACGCTTGTCGATGCGTACATCGCGCTCCGCAAGCGCGACCGCGTCGGGCCGGTGAAGCTCAAACTCGCAGGGGCGATGACCCATGACGACCGCCCGTTCGTCGACATGCAGCGCAAGAAACTCGCCGATGCGGGATTCATCGACGATGTCCAGATCAGCGTGAATGTCGACCATGCGGGCAAGCAGGCGTTCCTGCGATCGCTGTCGGTCATGAGCGTGCCGGCGACATATGGCGAGTCGTTCGGACTGTATGTGCTGGAGGCGCTGGCGAGCGGCGTGCCGATCGTTCAGCCGCGGCACGGAGCGTTTGTCGAATTGCTCGAACAACTCGGCGGGGGGATACTGTGCGAGCCGGACAACGTCGACGCGCTCGCCGATGCGATCGAGATCCTCCTGCTGCGTGAAGAAGAATCGCGCGCAATGGCGGCGTCGGCGCGGCAGCGTGTGCTCGCCGATTTCACCGTCGAGCGCATGGCGGGGCAGGTGATGGACGTTCTTGAATCGCTCAGCGCCCAGCGGGCCGGAGCTTTGTCATGATCAGTGAACATACCGTGCCGCGGCGGGTCGAATTTTCCGACACGGACATGGCGGGCATCGTGCATTTCGCAAAGTTCTTCCATTACATGGAGGCGGCGGAGCACGATCTGTTCCGCCGCATGGGCCTGTCCGTCGCCCAGAAGCCCGGCGAAAATCCCTTCTGCTGGCCCCGCGTGCATGTCGAATGCGACTACCTTTCGCCGCTGTATTTCGAGGATGAAATCGACGTGCGCCTGATCGTGCGGGAAATGCGGACGAAGGCGATCGTCTTCGGCTTCGAGTTCACGCGAAAGAGCGACCGCAAGGTGGTGGCGCGCGGTTCGATGACGACGGTGTGCACACAGCGGGATGCGGACGGTAGGATGTACGCGGTGCCGATCGACCCGGTGATTCGAGAACAGCTTGCGGTCGCGCCGCGGAGCGATACAGCGTCTTCATGAAATCCCTGATCGGCGGGCGGACGCACAGGCGGGCCCGCTGCGGACACGAGACATTTTTCACAAAGGATAGACTGTCATGCCCGACTCAGCGTCTTCACAAGGCAACATGATGTGGTTGGTTTTCGCCCTGCTGGTGGTGGTGTTCTGGGGTTGTTACGGCGTGGCGATGCACACGGCGGGCCTCGAGATGGGCGGCGCGTCCGACCCGTACTCGCGGTACAAGGCGTACATCTTCGTGGGCGTGGCGTATGTGATCGTGGCGATCCTGGCGCCGATGGTGCTCATGGGCGTCGGCGGGGCGTCATGGGCGTTTCCGACCAAGGGCATCATGTACTCGCTGCTCGCCGGCACGCTCGGCGCCTTCGGCGCGTTCTTCGTCCTCTCGGGCATGGGCGCGGTGGGTTCGCGGCCGTGGATGATCCCGGTCGTCATGTGCGTCGTCTTCGCCGGCGCGCCGATCGTCAACGCGCTCGTCGCGCTCGTGTTCCATCCGCCCAAGGACGGCTGGGGCTCGATTCACCCGCTCTTCTGGGCCGGCATCTTCGTCGCGGTGATCGGTGCGGCGATGGTGACGTACTACAAGCCCGGGCCCAAGCCGCCGGCGGCGCAGATCAAGGCCGCCGCGGACGCTGCCGTCGCGCCTGCTGAGACTTCCGCCGCGCAGAGTAAGTGAGCGTCATGACCGACGCGCCCGCCGCCATCGAGGCCGACCAGCATGGCAAGCTCAATGCCCTGCTGCACGCGCTGCGCGACGGCAACCGCTACTACGCCCCGCTGCTCAAGTCGGCGGGGCTTTTGCATGAGGGCGTGAGCATCGAAGCGTTCCGTCGCGCGATGCCGCTGACGAGCAAGGCGCAGATCGTCGCCGATCAATTGGCCCATCCGCCCTTCGGCTCGAACCTCACGTATCCGCTGGAGCGCTATACGCGCTTTCATCAAACGAGCGGGACGACGGCCGCGCCGATGCGCTGGCTCGATACGCCCGAGAGCTGGCAATGGATGCTCGATAATTGGAAGGAAGTGTTCCGAGCGGCGAAGGTCGATGCATCGGCGCGCATCATGTTCGCGTTTTCGTTCGGGCCGTTCCTCGGGTTCTGGACGGCGTTCGAGGCGGCGACGCAGATCGGCTGCCTGTGTCTGCCCGGGGGCGGACTCTCGAGCATGGCGCGACTCCGCATGATGCTCGACACCGGCGCAACCGTGCTCTGCTGCACGCCGACGTATGCCATGCACCTGGCACACGTCGCTGCGGAACATCACGTGGACCTGACCGCGTCGGCCATCACGACGATCATCGTCGCCGGCGAGCCCGGCGGGTCGGTGCCGGTGATGCGAAAGCGCATGAGCGACGCATGGAACGGCGCCCGCGTGTTCGATCATCACGGCATGACCGAAGTCGGCCCGGTGACCATCGAATGCCCCGCCCAACCCGGCGTGCTGCATGTCATCGAACGAAGCTACCTCGCCGAGGTGATCGATCCGCAATCGCTCGCGCCCGTCGGCCCGGGCGAGCGCGGCGAACTGGTGCTCACCACGCTCGGCCGGCTCGGTTCGCCGCTGCTGCGCTATCGCACCGGCGACCTCGTCGAGATGGGCCCGCGACGGACATGCGCCTGCGGGCGCGCGGAAATGGCGCTCGTCGGCGGCATTCTCGCGCGCTGCGATGACATGGTGCTCGTGCGCGGGGTCAACGTGTTTCCTTCGGCGATTGACGAACTGGTGCGTGCCCATACGGAAGTAGCGGAATATCGTGTGGAGGTCGACGCGCGCGGGCCGATGGCTCAGATCACGATCACGGTCGAGCCGGCGGCGGGCGCGAACGGCGCGGCGCTGGCGGCGAGGATCGCGCGGGAGCTTCGCGATGCGCTGCATCTGCGGGCGGAGGTGAAAGTCGCGGCGGCGGGGTCGCTGCCGCGGTTCGAGTTCAAGTCCAAACGCTGGATCCGATTGCAACATGAATGACGCAAACCCCCTGCTCGTGCTCGAACACGTGGCGATGCACTACGAGGCCGTCGAGGGCTCGGACGCGCCGCCGGTGCTTCGGGATGTGAACCTGACGCTCAACCCCGGACAGTCGCTGGCGATCATCGGGCCCAGCGGATGCGGCAAGAGCACGCTATTGAACATCATCGGCACGCTCGACCGGCCCACCGGCGGGCGCGTCCTGCTCGAAGGCCGCGATCTGGCGACGCTCGACGACCGCGCCCTCGCGCAGATTCGCAATCAGCGCCTCGGCTTCATCTTTCAGGAGCATCATCTGCTGCCCCAGTGCACCGTGCTCGAAAACGTCATGGTGCCGACGCTCGTGAGCAAATCGAAAGACGCCGAGGCGCGGGCCAAGCGGCTGCTCGAACGCGTGGGCCTCGCCGATCGCATGCACCATCGCCCCGGCCAGCTATCCGGCGGGCAGCGCCAGCGTGCGGCCGTGGTGCGGGCGCTCATCAATGAGCCCGCCCTGCTGCTCGCCGACGAGCCGACCGGCTCGCTCGATCGTGCCTCCTCCGAAAACCTCGCGCAACTGCTTGTCGAACTCAATCGCGAAGAGAACGTCACGCTCATCGTCGTCACGCATGCGCCGGACCTGGCGAAGTTGATGCAACAGGTGATGGAGCTGCGCGACGGCGAACTGGCGGCGGCGAAGGCGTCATGAAAAGCATCAAGCTCATCCAACGCGGACTGCGCTTCTACTGGCGGACGCATCTGGGCGTCGCGCTCGCCGCCGCGGTGGCGACGGCCGTGCTCGCCGGAGCGATGATCGTCGGCGACTCCGTCCGCGCTTCTCTGCGTCATATCGCCCTGGCCCGGCTCGGCAAGACGACGTTGGCGATGAACACCGCCGATCGCTTTTTCACGACGCAGCTCGCGGACGAAATCGCAAAGAAACTCAACTGCGATGCGGCGGCGGTCGTCGATGTGCCCGGCGTGGCGTCGGCGCAGGGCGGGCAGCACCGCGCAGCGGGCGTGCACGTGCTCGGTGTCGATACGGCGTTCTGGAAACTCGGCGACGGCGATGTCCCGCTGCCCGACGACGGCGTCGTGCTCAATGAGCGACTCGCGGCGCAGCTTCGCGCCACCGTCGGCGAACGTGTCGTGCTGCGACTCGCCAAACCCAGCGCCCTGCCGCGCGACATTCCGCTCGGTTCCGAAGCCGAGGATTCGATCAGCGTGAGTCTCACCGTCAGCGCGATCGCGGATGAAGATCACATGGGCCCCTTCAGTCTGCTGGCCAATCAGATTCCGCCCTTCAATGCGTTCGTGTCCCGCAAGCTGATACAGGAAAAGGCGAAGCTCGCCGGGCGGGCGAATCTGCTGTTGCTCAATGGCGAGGTGAGCGCCGAAACCGCCGACGCCGCGATCGCTTCAAGCTGGCGGCTCGCCGACATCGATGTCGACATCCGCACGCTCGACAAGCTCGGCCTCGTCGAACTGCGCAGCGGGCGCGTCTTTCTCGATCGCCCGATTGTCGACGCTGCGATGAAGACCGGCGACGATGCGACGCCCGTGCTGACGTACTTCGTCAACGAACTGCGCAAAGATGCGGAACATGTGACGCCGTATTCGATGGTCACCGCGCGGGCGGACATTAATGACGACAACGTGGTCATCACCCAATGGCTCGCCGATGATCTGGCCGCGAAGGTCGGCGACAAGCTGACGCTCAAATACTTCGTGCTCGGCGATCAGCGCCAGCTTGTGGAGCAATCCTCCGACTTCACCGTCAGCGCGATCGTGCCCGCCGAAGGCCCCGGCGGCGATCGCGAATTGATGCCGATGTTTCCGGGGCTCGCGGATGTCGACAAGGCGCTGGACTGGCAGCCGGGCATTCCGATCGACCTGAAGCGCATCCGCGACAAGGATGAAAAATACTGGGATGAACATCGCGGGGCGCCCAAGGCATTCGTCTCGCTGGCCTGGGCGAAACAGCACTGGGCCAACCGATTCGGGGAGCTGACGGCCGTGCGCTGGCCGGCGAAGGATCATGACGCAAAGACGATCGCGCATCAGGTGCACGATGCGATGAACCCGGCGGCGCTCGGGCTGGTCATCACGCCCGTGCGAGACGCCGCCATCGCCGCCAGCCAGCAGGGCACGGACTTCGGCGGGCTGTTCATCGGCCTGAGTTTCTTCCTCATCGTCGCCGCCATGGTGCTCACCGCGCTGATGTTCGCCTTCGGCGTCGAGCAGCGCAGCAGCGAGATCGGCACGCTGCTGGCCCTGGGCTTCACGCCCAAGCGCGTCCGGCGGCTCTGGCTCCTCGAAGGCGGCGCGCTGGCGATCATCGGCGCGCTGATCGGATTGCCATTGGCGATCGGGTACACGCATCTGGTTCTGGGTGCGCTCGGTTCACAGTGGAGCGGTGCGGTGGCGCAGACAAGCTTGCGTTATCACGCCGACCCGATGACGCTCATCACCGGCGGGGCGATCGGCGTCATCGTCGCGCTTTGCACGATGGCCTGGTCCCTCCGCAAGGCGGCACGGCAGCCGGCACGCGCCCTGATGGCTGCCCGCTTCGGCATCGAGACGGCGCACGAAAAACGCGGCAAACAGTGGGGTTTCTGGATCGGGATTTTCTGTCTCATCGCCGGTGTCGGCACGGTGGTCACGCTCATCGCCGAGGGCAAGTCCGCCGACGCGGAGGGCTTTTTCTCCGCCGGCTCGCTGCTGCTCATCGGCGGACTGTGCCTGTGCGGGCGCCTGCTGCGCGGGGCCGGCGAAGGCAAGTCGGCACACATGACGCTCGGCTCGCTCGGCTGGCGGAACAGCGGTAGACGCCGCGGACGCTCGCTGGCCACAATCAGTATGCTCGCGTGCGGGTCGTTCCTCGTCGTCTCGATCAACGCCTTCCGTCATGACCCGAATCAGGCCTCGCGCCTCGGCACCGGCGGGTACGCCCTTTTCGCGCAGACGACGCTGCCGGTGTATCACAACTTGAACACCGCGGAGGGCCGGGCGGCGTACGGGATCGACGAAGCGGCGATGAAGGATGTCGATGTGCTGGCGATGCGGCTGCGGGCGGGCGACGAGGCGAGTTGTCTGAATCTCAACAAGCCGCGCACGCCCCCGCTGCTCGGCGTCGACCCGCGGAAGCTTCAAGCGCGTCAAGCGTTCGACGGCGAGTGGGCGAAGCTCAGCGAGAAGCAGAAGGACGGTTCGACGCCGGCGATCATGGACGCGGCGGTGGCGCAGTGGATCATGCATCTGTCGATCGGCGACACGCTTGACGACACCGACGAGCGCGGCCGGCCGTACAAGCTCAAGCTCGTCGGCGTGCTGCCGCCGTCGGTCATGCAGGGCTTCATGCTCATCGCCAACGATCAGTTCGAGGAGCGCTACCCGAGCATCGGCGGCACGCGCGTCATGCTCATCGACGCGCCCCCGGAACGGGTTGACGCGGTGAAAGACGCGCTGGACCGGGCACTGGCCGATGCGGGCATCGAATCGATGACGACGGCGAAACGTCTGGCGATGTTCAGCGAAGTGGAGAACACGTACCTGTCGATCTTCGCGGCGCTGGGCGGACTGGGCCTCATCCTCGGGTGCGTCGGGCTCGGGCTCGTCGCCGCGCGCAACGTGCTGGAGCGGCGGAGCGAACTGGCGCTGATGCGCTCGCTGGGATTTGCGAAGCGGTCGCTGATCTGGCTTGTGCTGGCGGAGCACTGGGGATTGTTGATGCTGGGCCTGGCGGTGGGCGTCATCGCGGCGGCGGTGGCGATCGTGCCGTCGCTTTCGCAGGCGGGGGCGCCGGCGGGGATGATGATCGTCACGCTCGTCGGCGTCATCGTCAGCGGGCTGGTGTGGACGGCCGCGGCGACGGCGGCGGCGCTGCGCGGGCGATTGACGGCGGCGCTGCGGAATGAATGAGAAGTGAGGGAGTGCTAAGCCGCAAGCGGCGAAAAGCTATTCGTGACGCAGAGCGATGATGGGGTCGAGCATGGCGGCGCGGTAGGCGGGGTAGAGACCGAAGACGATGCCGACGCAGGCGCTGATGCCCAGCGAGAGGATGAGTGAGCTGGGGGTGACGATGGTGGGCATGTGCGCGAAGTGGGTGATCATGGCGGGGATGAGGATGCCCAGTCCCACGCCGATGAGGCCGCCCATCAATGAGAGCACCATCGTTTCGATGAGGAACTGTCCGATGATCTGCTTGCGTTTGGCGCCGATGGCGCGGCGGATGCCGATCTCGCGGGTGCGCTCGGTGACGGAGGCGAGCATGATGTTCATGATGCCGATGCCGCCGACGAGGAGCGAGATGCCGGCGATGGAGCCGAGGACGATGCTGAAGATGCGCTGCGTTTCGCGGGCCTGATTCAAGAGCGAAAGCGGCACGGAAATCTGGTAGTCGGTTTTCTTGTGAAAGCGTTCGAGCATGGTGCGAATGGCGTCGGCGGTGGGTTCGACGTTTTCGATTTCATCAACGCGCGCGATGAGCTTGTGCAGTTCGACCTGCTCGCGGACGTACGAGCCGGACCCGCGGCTTGTGTAAAGATCGCCGAAGCGCATGCGTGCGGTGGAGAGCGGGATGTACGCATCGGTCGGTTCGTCAGGCGTCTGCACGCCGCCGCCGCTGGCGTCTTCGGTCCGCACGATGCCGATGACGACGAAGGCGTTGGACCCGATGGTGACGGTTTGCCCGATGCTGTTGGCGCCGGCGAGCAGTTGCCTTGCCGCCTGCTCGGCCAGCACGCATACATTCGCACTGGTCTCCTCATCGTGCTGCGTGATCACGCGACCGGCGAGCAGCGGGCGCTCCACCAGATCGAACCACCCCGGCGTCGTGCCGACGAGCCGCACATCCATCGCCCGCTCCCCCAGCCGGGCCTCGACGCGATTGATCTTCGCGGGGACCGTCGTCTCGACGTCCGGGCACGTCTCGGCGATGCGCTGTTCGTCCGCATACAGCAGTCCGAAGATGCTCATGAACGTCCGCCGGCTCGCGGAGGTGGCGCGCTCGTCCTCCTGCGGTTTGATCGAGGTGATGATCACGTTGTGCGCGCCGAGCTTTTCGATCTGCTGAAGCGCCTGCCGGCTCGCGCCTTCGCCGACGGAGAGCATCGCCACGACCGACCCCACGCCGAACACCACGCCGAGCATCGTCAGCATCGAGCGCAGCTTGTGCAGAAGCAGACTCTTGATGCCAAGCTGAATCTCGCGGATGAGAAGCACGACGGTCATGGGTTATTGCTCGATGCGGTCGACGCGGCCGTCGCGCATGTGAAGGCGATGGCTGGCGTAGGCGGCGATGTCGTTTTCGTGGGTGACCATCACGATGGTGCGGCCCTGCTTGTGCAGCTCGGTGAGGAGCTTCATGATGGCGACGCTGGTGGCGGTGTCGAGATTGCCGGTCGGTTCGTCGGCGAGGATGATCGACGGATCGTTGGCGAGACTGCGGGCGATGGCGACGCGCTGCTGTTGTCCGCCGGAAAGCTGCATCGGCCGGTGATCGAGCCGATCGCCGAGGGCGACCATGCCCGCCAGCTCCGCCGCGCGTCGAGCGCTCTTGCGCGCGTCCCATCCCATGTAGTGCATCGGGATTTCGATGTTCTCGCGCACGGTCAATTGCGGAATCAGATTGAAGCTCTGAAAGATGAAGCCCAGCCGGCGGAGGCGCAGATGGCTGAGCCGGTCGTCATTCATCTGGCCGATGTCTTCGCCTTCGATGAGCAGTTGGCCGGTCGTGGGGCGGTCGAGGCAGCCGAGCAGATTGAGCATGGTGGACTTGCCCGAGCCGGACGCGCCGAGGATGGCCCAGAAGCTGCCGCGCCGAAACTTGAGCGAGACGCCGTCGAGCGCCTTCACTTCGTTATCGCCCATCCGATAAATCTTGCGGACATCGCGCAGCTCGATGACGGCGTCATCGCGGCCGTGCGCCGGCGGCGCTTCGGGTTCGAGAACCATCGTCGCATCCGTCATGGCTGAGACGCTCGGGCGGGTTTGGCATCGGCGTTGTCGGAGCCGGTCGAAGGGGTTGAGGCGTCGGCGGGTCGGCGATGACGTTCGCCATCGCCGCCGCTTGTCGCGCCGCCGTTGTCACTTGCGGCGCCGGCATCGCCGCCGTCGGGTTTGCGCCGCTTGTAGGAGCCCTTGGGCCGCTCGCCTGCACCGGGGCCTGCCTCGCCGCCGGTGGGGCCGGAGGTTGCGGGAGCGCTGGCGTCCGGGCCGGCGTTCTCGCTGTTGTGCTTGGGCTTGGTGTTGATCTCCGGCAGGCCGCTCGTACCTTCGACGCGCGACGGCGCCAAGGGCGGAGTCAGCAGCACGTGTTCGCCCGGCTCGAGGCCTTCGATGATGTGCACCATGCGATTGTTGTCGAGCCCGATCTTCACCGGCCTCGGCTGCGGGCCGTCGGGACCGAGCAGGTAAACCGTCGGCTTACCCTTGACGCGCATCATCGCCTGCACGGGGACGTACATTGCATTGTCAAGCTGCTCGACGATGATCTCGGCGCGGCAGCTCATGCCGGGGCGCATCTCGTGCGTGTCGCCGTCGATCTCGATCTCGGTGTTGAACACCTTCAGATCGGGATTGAGCCAGACGCTCTGCGAGTCCGGCTGGGTCGCCACGCGATGCACATGCCCGCCGTAAACCTTTCCGGGCAGCGCATCGGAGGTGATCCGCACGGGCAGACCCTCGTGAATCTTGTTGAAGACCGATTCGTGAATCTTCACGTCGGCCATCATCTGCTCCGCCGTCGGCAGGCGCATCAGTTCCTGCCGCTCGGTGACTTCGACGCCGACGGCGATCGGGTCGGAGTTGGAGCGATAGGACTGCGAGCCGACCGTCGAGTAGACGACCATGCCCCCGACGGGCGCGTAGATCTTGCACTTGCTGATCTGGTCGTTGAGCTTGCCGAGTTTCTCTTTTTCGCGGTTGAACGAAGCTTCCTTGGCCCGCTGGTCGGCCTCGGCGTTGATGATGCTGCTGTTGGCCTTGTGCTTGGTCTTGTCCAGCAGGAACGTCTTCTGATCCACATCGCTCTGAAGCTTCGCGAGCGTGCGCTGGTAGGTGAATTTGCGGAGCAGGTCCAGTTCGCGATGCGCGCTTTCGACTTCGAGCTGGGCGCTCTGCTCATCAAGCTCATCGCCCTGAAGCTCGTTAAGCGTGATGTACCCTTCCGCTTGCAGCTTCTTGGACCATTCGAGCTTCTCGGCGGCGAGCTTCTGTTTGGCCTCGGCGATCGAGATGGCTTTCTGAGCGTCGGCCAGTTCGTTCTGGTATTCGCCTTCGATGTACTTTTTCAGATCAAGCTGCGCCAGTTGAAGGTCCACATCCGCGGCGCTGATGTCGGCCTGCGCCTGCTTGCGCGCGACATCGAGATTCTCGCTGGCCTGAATCTTGTTGGACTCGGCGTTCTGGTAGGCGATTTCCTGGTCGATCTTCTTGTCCGCAAGCGTGGACGAATCGAGTTCGACAAGCAGATCGCCCTGCTTGACGATCGTGCCTTCCTCGACGAGCGAGAGGATGGCGGCGCGGCCCTCGACCTCGCTCTTGATGACGATCGCCTGCGCGGAGCGGACGGAGCCGGCGACGTCGACGCTGATCGTCAGCGGGCCGCGCTTCACTTCGTAGGTCGGGGCATTGGCCCATCGATCGGTGGCGGGGGCGCTTTTGCCCATGAGCATCGCCACCAGCACGACGGCTCCGACGCCGCAGCCGAGCACCCCGACCCAGACCCATCGCTTGAGCCATCCGCCGCGCGGCCGGACTTGCGCTTCAGTGAGACTCGTTGGGGTTGAACTCACGCCATTGTCCTTTCGAATCGACTTGCAGGACGCCCATGTCCCGCTGAAGTTGGAGTTCATTGACACGATAGTCGACGAGCGATGCGGTCAGCGCGTTCTGAGCGTCGAGCAGGTCGCGTTCGGCTTCGAGCACGTCACGAATGGCGGCGCGCCCGGCCTGCAGAAACAGCTTCGTTGAGTCGACGCGTCGCCGGGCAAGCTGCATCGCCACCACCTGAATCTTATAGCTCTCGCGGGCCTGAAGCAGTTGCCGCAAGCCGCTGCGGATATCGAGCTTGATCTGGTCCTCCAGCGCCTGCACATCACGCACCGAACGCTCAAGATTAATGTACGAATCGCGATAGATATTGCGTTCGGCCGTCCGTTCCCAGGGCAGATCCAGCTCCAGCCCCGCACTGTACGACCCGCGCGAGGGGCGAAGCTGCGCATCGGGCAGCGTCGCCGAACCGATGCCGCGCGTCTGGCCGATCGACGCATTGCCCACCAGATTCACGCCCATCTTCAGCGCATCCGCCGCCACGACCACCGCCCGCTGCGCATCGTACACCTGACCCTGCGCCACACGCAGGTCCGTGCGGTTGTCCAGCGCGAACTTGACCGCCTGACTCTCCGCCATCTCGTAAGGCCCCGCGCCTTTGGTGTCCGGTTCGGGCAGGACCACCGGCGCGTCGGCCGCCAGACTCGGCGCGTGTGCGTTCGCCGCCGCCTTGGCCAGTTCGTCCGGCTCGCCGAGCACCTTCCGCGCGTTGGCCGCCAGACGCTCGAGCTCCATCCGGTCCAGCGCGATGTTCGCATCGGTGGGAAGGCCCAGCGTGATCTTGAAGCGGTCCAGTGCCTGTTGATACGACTGCTGGGCCTTGATCCAGTTCTCGCGCGCCCGCAGTTCGTCCTGCTGGGCCTGGTCGACTTCGATCGAAGAAAGCCGCTGCGCATCGCCGAGGCGGCGGGCGCGGCGGGCGCTGGTGATCAGGCGCTCGTAGTTGCCGGCCGCGTTGGTCACCTGGTCTTCGTTCTGAAGCACCGACAGATAATCGCTGGCGACGTTGACGACGAACTGGCGCTTGAACCGCTCGAAGTTCCAGAAGGCGTAGACCAGATCGCGCTGGGCCTGCGTGAGCGGCTCGCGCACGATGTACTCGCCGGCCCCGCGCATGAGCGGGATCGTCACCGACACATCGCTGAAAATACCAACGGAGGATTGTCCATCGGAGGACAGCAGCTTGGCGAGGTCCACGATGAGCCGGCCGGTGAGGATGGCGCCGCTCTCGAATTTCTTGTCGACGCGGAAAGTGCCGGAGGTGAGGTTGCCGGTGGTGGGGGCGCCGCTCGCGTGGTCGGTGGAGAGAATCGACTCGATGAGGCCGGTGTAGGTGTTGCGGAATTCGTCGAGGTTCAGGTCCAGGTCCAGCGCGGTGCGGAAGACATCTTCTTTGCGACTCTGATACTCGCGGCTGTTGCGGGCGCCGACGGCGAGGGATTCGAGGAGCGTGAGCTTGACGGGCTTGCCGCTTTCAAAGGGGGCGGCCAACTCGGCCTCGCTGGGGGCGCGGGCGGGGTAGTTTTTTTCGGGCCAGTGGGCGATGGGTTTGAGCTGGTCGGAGCCGATCGATTCGGGACCGGCGATGGGCAGATTCTGGAGGGAGATGAGTCGGCGGCGGAGGGTGTCGGCGGGGGTTTCGATGGTGAACGGTTCGTTGTGTCCCAGCGCCTCGGCCTGCCCCTGTTTGAGCAGGTCCGCGGTGACTTTGTCGGCGTCTTTGCGGTAATCGGCGGGTTGACACCCGCTCAGAATCCCGCAGCCGACAATCGCCAGCACAAAAATGACAATGGCGCGCGATTGCTTCAAATCAACCTCAAGTGAGCGGTGGGATGGCACAGTATGTACTGTGACTATCTTATCCGGGTTCGCCCGCAGGTAAATAGCGTAGATGACACGTGTCAGGTCAGGGCATGACCTTATCGGCAAGGGTTGGTAAATGAGGTAAAATTCATGGTGAGATTCGTGCCCGGGGCGGTAATCTAAGGTAGAGGCACACGTCCCGGAGTCTGCGAAAGTGAGTTCGCCCGACCGCACAGCCCGGTTTGTTCAGCAGCTTACCACCTGTCAAAGCAGGGTTTACGCATATATTGCCACGCTCGTCGGCGACCTCGATCAGGCGCATGATGTCTTGCAGGAGACCAACCTGGTGCTCTGGGAGAAATCCGCGGAGTACGAGGAGGGCCGGGATTTTCTGGCGTGGGCGTGCGGGGTGGCGAAGTACCAGGTGCTGGCCCACCGGCGGGACCGGGGGCGCGATCGGCTGCGGTTCTCCGACACGGTGACCGAACAGCTTGCGGAGGAAACCATCCGCGAGAGCGGCACGGCGGAGGATCGGCGGCGAGCGCTGCACGGCTGTCTGAACAAGCTGCCGGCCCGACAGCACGACCTGCTGCTCCGCCGCTACAGTCCCGATGGATCGGTGCAGGCCATCGCGGCTCAACTGGGCCGGCCGGTCGGCTCGATCTCGCAGGCGATATACCGGATTCGCAAGGCGCTGGCGGAGTGCGTCGAGCGGACGATGCGCGCGGAGGGCCGGTCATGAAAGACTGGTATGACCCGCTTCTGGAAGCGCTTTTTGACGGGCGTCTCGGCGACGAGCAGCTCGCGCAGCTCGACGCACGGATGGCGCACGATGCCGACTTGCGGGCGCAGTACCGCGCGATGATGGAGATGCACGCGACGCTTGAGTGGGAGGTGCGCTGGAAGTCGATCGCGCAGCCGGCGCTCGAGACGGACCTGCGACCGATGCGTATGACGGGTTGGCGGATCGCATGGCGGATCGCGGCGATGGTGTTGCTGCTGGCGTCGATCGCGGGAGCGATGCTCGGGGTATGGGTCTACCAGGGCAGCGGGCGGATTGACGACACGCGCGAAGCCCGGCGCATGACGATCGACGCCGGTCGGAGCGTCGACATCGGCCCGGCGGAGGATCGGAGCATCGCGGTGCTCGGCGAGGTGCAGGACGCGGTGTGGGAGGACAGCGCCTGGCCGCTGTCGGTCGGCTCGCCGCTGAGTCCCGGCCTGCTCAAGCTCAAAGCCGGCGTCGCGCAGATCATCTACTACAACGGCGTGACCGTGCTGCTGGAAGGCCCCAGCGAATTCGACCTGCATGACCCGATGCACGGCGACCTGAAGCACGGCAAACTCACCGCGCAGGTTCCGACCCGCGCACACGGGTTCACCATCGCCACGCCCAGCGCTCATGTCAAAGACCTCGGCACCGAGTTCGGCGTGCAGGTCGACGACGTCGGCCGCACCACCGTCGCCGTGTTCACCGGCCGCGTCGAAGCCGAATACTTCGACGCCCGCGATCAGCGTCCGCGCACGCTGACGCTCTCGGCCAACGAAGGCCGCCGCATCGGACTCGCCGGCAGCGGGGAGCCGACGAATGTGGCGGTGCGCTCGCTGCCCTTTGTGCGTCATCTTCGCCGCACCGTCAGTCTCGTCGACCTCGTCGCCGGCGGCGACGGGAGCGATGCGGTCAACGGACCCGCGCACGGCGGGATCAATCCGCTCAACGGCGCCCGCGTGAGCACCTTCGGCGAAGTCAACGGCCGCGGGTCCGGCCGCTACCTGCTCGTCGTCGAAAGTCCGTGCATCGACGGCGTGTTCGTGCCGACCGCATCGGACAAGGGCATGATCATCGACTCGATGGGCGGACGATTCATGCTGCCGACGAAGACGGATAACAATGCGCTGGGCGCGATCTGGGCCCGCAAGCCCCGGCTCGGCGACGCGCGCAGCGGCGACTGGCTTCAGAGCATCGCGCATCCCTCGCCGATCAGCCCGCAGGGCGCGGGCCTCATCGGCATGCACGCCAACGCCGGGATCACCTTCGACCTTGCCGCCATGCGTGAACTCAATCCCGGCTGGGACCTGGCCGAGTTCACCGCGACCGTCGCCAACGTCGAGAACGTCAACGGGATTCACCCGCAGACCAAACAGCATGTGTCAGCGGATGTGTTCGTGCTCGTCGATGGGCAGAGCCGCTTTGAGGCGCGCGACTTCAACAGCGCGCGGGGCGTGACGCCGATTCATGTGACGCTCTCGCCGGACGCGCGATATCTGACGCTGATCGCCTCCGATGGGGGCAACGGATATGCATACGACTGGCTGGTGTTCGGCGATGCGCTGATCGACCTTCAGCCAGGTTCAGTGAATGAGAATAACTGAAGAGGAGCATGATCATGACGAAAGCAAAAGGACAGGAAGCGGGCCAACAACACGGCGGATGGGTTCGGATCGCGGCGGGTTTGTGCATCGCGGGGTTGAGCATGTCGGCTGCTCAAGGCGCCGCGGTGACGGCGAGCTTCACCGCCACGCAGGACACCTACATCCACTCGTCGCTGGCCGGCCCGTTCGGCTCGGCGACGACGATGGAGATCAAGAACGTCGCCGACGGTGACAACTTCAACCGCAAAGCGTACCTGGAATTCGACACGTCCTCACGCTCCGGCCGGCAGTTCGTCTCCGCCACGCTCGCCCTGCCCTTCGTCGCCGCCGGCGGGACGGAGGACACTAACAGCACATGGAACTTCGGCGTGTATGGGCTGACCGACAACGGGCTGGACAACTGGAGCGAGGCGACGGCGACGTGGTCCTCATCGCCCGGCCCGATCGCGCCGGCGAACATCGCCTCCGGCGCCGGGTCCGCCGCCGGTTTCGACCCCGCCAAGTCCACCAGTCTCGGCAACTTCAACGTCACCGGCCGCGGCACCACTACGCAGACCTTCTCCTCCGCGGGCTTGCTCGACTTCGTCGTCAATGACGCCAATCACCTCAACACGATCATGATCGGCCGCAACACCGCCCAGTTCGGCACGCAGACGGTCGTGCATGCGATCCGCACCAACAATTCGCCTTCGACGCCGCATGTCGCATTGCAGATCGTCGAAAACAATCTGCTGGCCAACGGCGATCTGGAGCTGGGCTCGGGCACGAGTTTCACAAGCTGGACCAACAACTCGACGGTCGCCTCGACGCACGCCGCGCTGACCGGCGGGTCCGCCCGAGCCGCATTCCTCGACACGTCCAAGACCGGCGAGGCCGACCTGCGCCAGACCGTCCACGCCGCCGGTTCGAGCTTCATGTTCGAGACCTATTTCGCCACCGAGAACGGCGGCGGCGGCGCCAACGACCGCGGGTTCAACCTGATCATGACCGCCCTGAACGGGTCCGGCCAGATCAACATGCGCGTCAACGGCCAAGGCGCCGTGCAGGTGTTCAACAACAGCACATGGGTCACGATCCTCGCAGCCGGCAGCGTCGCCTTTTCCAACGACGCCAACAACAACCTCGACTTCACAGACGACGTCATCAATAGCTACCGCCTGCGCATCATCGGCAAGGGCTGGGGCACCGCGACGCCGACGTACGATGTGCTCCTGTCCGGCGCCAACGGCACGACGTTCCTGCTCTCGGCAATGGGCGTCAACGCCTTCCAGGGCGGCGCCCCGACGAGCGCCGCGCAAGCCGGCATCAACGAAGTCATCTTCGAAACCGAATTCGGCAACGGTGACTTCGCCGTCGACGCCGCATACCTGCAAATGATCCCCGAACCTTCATCGCTCGCGCTGATGGCGCTGGGCATGATCACGCTCGCGCGCCGCCGCCGATGAACCGTCTGCTGAAAGCTCAGGGATGGTCATCCCTCAGCTTTCAAGGAAGAAGACCCATGCTCCGCAAAGCTTTTACGCTCATCGAACTCCTCGTCGTCGTGGCGATCATCGCGCTGCTCATCGCCATTCTGCTTCCGTCGCTGAGCAAAGCCCGGCAGACCGCCAAGGAAGTCACCTGCGGCGTCGACATCCGCACACTCACGCAGGTCACGCTCACTTACGCCGTCGAAAACAAGGGCTTCTATCCCGCGCTGCTACACGACGGACCCAACGACAGGGTCGGATCTGACAGCGCATATCTGTATCACGTCTACACGTACTGGCGCAAGTACATGATGAACGAATATGGCCTGGTGCGGAATCAGTTCTATTCGCCCAACAACCCCATCTGGAATGACGACGATCTGTACTACTTCAACCGCACCAATCCGAATGATCCGAACACGGCGCAGACGATGGTCATGGGGCGGTTTTACCTCTGTTCACACGGCATCGTCGACAAGGCGAGCTTCCTGCTGGGCGTCGTCGATCCGGGCCTCCCCAACAAAGGAACCGTCTTCGCCACCCGCGCCAGCGACAAGCCCGCCGTACCTTTGATGTGGACTGACCTGAACCGCAAGTACGCCGGCGTGTTCTACAGCAGCGGCAATCGCTGGGGCTCCAATCACCTGTACGACGTGCAGAAGAACTTCCCTGAAGGCACGCACAACGGTTACATCGACGGACACGTCCTCTGGGCTCCCGCCTCCGACATCAAACTTCGCGTGAGCTACCCTGCCCCCGGCAGTGCCGACAACTACTGGTAAACCGCGCGAACTTCCCCGCCACGATCCCGCTACTATTGAATATCCACCGTCAAGGTTCCTCCAGGAGTTTTTCATGCAATCCAATCGCCTGAAGCTGTGGCTTCTCTGCCTCGTCGCACTCTTCGCCGCCGCCCCGCTGCATGCGGCGGACCATCTGCTCGTCGAAGCCGAGAGCTTCGAGAAGCCCGGCGGGTGGTGCCTCGACACGCAGTTCATCGAAATCATGGGCTCGCCCTACATGCTCGCGCACGGCATGGGCCGACCCGTCGACGACGCGACGACGACCGTGACCTTCCCCGCCCCCGGCACATATCACATGTACGTCCGCACCAAGGACTGGGTCGCCCGATGGAAAGCCCCCGGCGCGCCCGGTAAGTTCCAGGTGCTCGTCAACGGCAAACCCTCCGACACGACCTTCGGCACCGAAGGCGCCGACTGGTTCTGGCAGGACGGCGGCAAGTTCACCATCACCGACAAATCCGCCGTCATCACGCTGCATGACCTGACCGGCTTCGACGGCCGGGCCGATGCGATCTACTTCACCACCGACGACAACGACGCCCCGCCCAACGAAGGAACGATTCTCCCCGCATGGCGCAAGAAGCTGCTCGGGCTCTCCGATGCACCCATCGAGGAAGGGCCGTTCGATCTGGTCGTGGTCGGCGGCGGATACTCGGGCATGGGCGCGGCGATCAGCGCGGCTCGCATGGGCTGCAAGGTCGCCCTCATTCAGGATCGCCCCGTGCTCGGCGGTAACGGATCGAGCGAAGTGCGCGTGTGGGCACAGGGTCTGATCCGACGCGGCAAATATCCGACGATCGGCGAGATCGTCGAGGAGTTCGCCGACAGCGCCAAGAAATCGCCCGGCACGTATGAGGAATTCGAGGACGCCAAGAAGGAAGCCGTCGTCCGGGCCGAGAAGAACATCAAACTCTTCCTCAATCATCACGCCTACAAGGTGGAGAAGAAAGGCAATCGCATCACGGCCGTGATCGCCCTCGCCACCGACTCCAGCGCCGTCCGCCGCTTCACCGGCAAGCTCTTCGCCGACACGACCGGGCACGGCACGATCGGCGGACTCGCCGGAGCCGACTTCGACATGACCGAGAAGGGCCACATGGGCATGAGCAACATGTGGTACTGGTCCGAGCATGACGAGGAGCACGCGTTCCCCAAGACGCCCTGGGCCCTTGATCTGAACATGGCCGACTTCCCCTATCCGCAGAATCATCATGGGCAGTGGTTCTGGGAAGGCGGGTTCGATCGCGATCCGCTGACGGACCTGGAATATGTGCGCGACTGGAATCTGCGCGCGGTGTACGGCGCGTTCAACGCCATGAAGAACGGCGACGGGGCGGACAAACACAAGACCGCCACGCTGGACTGGATCGCCTACATCGGCGGCCCGCGCGAGTCCCGCCGCCTGCTCGGCGACGTGATCCTCACCGAAGACGACATCATCTCCAAGCGCGAGTTCCCCGACGGCTGCGTGCCGAGCACATGGTCCATCGACCTGCATTGCCCCAAGCAGCAGTACGCCAAGAAGTACCCCGATGATCCGTTCATCTCGATCGCCAAGATGAACCACGCGGTCGATCGCAACTACGGCTACCCGATCCCCTACCGCTGCTTCTACTCGCGGAATATCGACAATCTGTTCATGGCGGGGCGCGACATCAGCGTGACGCACGAAGCGCTGGGCACGACGCGCGTGATGAAGACGTGCGGGATGATGGGCGAAGTCGTCGGCAAGGCGGCGTCGCTGTGCGTGCTTCACGACTGCACGCCGCGCGATGTGTATCACTCGTACTGGACCGAACTCGACAAGCTGCTGAACCTCAAGGGCGCCGCCCGCCGCGATACGGTCGAAGGGCCGATTTACATTCCCGAAGGCGCCCCGGTGCTGCCGGATGTGGTGCGCGATTCGCTCGACACCTCGAAGCTCGCCGGCACCGTCATCGATGACGCCGCCGCGACAAAGACCGGCAAGTGGGGCTCGGGCACGGGGCTTAAACCCTACGTCGGCTCCGCGTATCTCTACAGCTCCGATCCCGAGGCCTCGATCCGCTTCGACATCAAAGTCCCGACGAGCGGCAAGTATGAAGTGCGCTACAAGTATTCCGAACACGAAAACCGTGCGACCAAGGCGCCCGTGACCGTCCAGAGCGCCGACGGATCGAAGACGACGCTCATCGACGAAACCCAAAAGCCCCCGCTCGACAAGGGCTTCATCTCGCTGGGCACGTATGCGTTCGAAGCCGGCAAAGTCGGCGCGGTGACCGCGACCGCCAAGGACGCCGGCGGAACCATTCATGCCGATGCGGTGCAGATCATCCCGGTGAAGTAAGCTATCGGCATGACCCGCCTCAACGTGATCCAACCGGGCGAGCGACCCGGCGGCGTTCGGCCAAGCCGCGGGCGCTCCCTCGCGCTGCGCCTGTATCGCGTCGCCGTGCTCGTCCTCATCGCATGGATCATCTATCAGCATCATGTCCGCCTGCGCGTGCAGGGCGATGCGCCGATCGTCGTCTCGGAAGTCCGGGCGCTGTTGCCCGACGCCGCCGTGCTCGTCGCCGACGACTCGACCCGCCGCGGGCTTTTCGTCTATGACAGCACGGGCAACAAGATCGGCTACGCCCTGCGCACTTCGCCCGTCAGCGACTCCGTCATCGGGTACTCCGGCTCGACCGATACGCTCGTCGTCCTCGACAACGATGACAAGGTCATCGGCATCCGCCTCCGCTCCAGCCATGACACGCATGAGCACGTCCACAACGTCACGCTCGACGACTATTTCATGAAGGGCTTTGACGGGCGCAAGTGGAACGACCTGGCCGAATTGAATCTTCAGGCCGAGGGCATCGAAGGCGTCAGCGGCGCGACGATGACGAGCATGGCCGTGGCCGACGGGCTCGTCTTCCGTTCCAAGAAGTCGATCAACGAATCCGGCGCGACGCACAAATTCCGATGGGACTACAACGATATCGGCCTCGCCGTTGTCGTCGTGCTCGCGTGCCTGCTGGCGTTCACGCATTTACGCGGCAAGTGGTATCTCCGGCGGGGCTTTCAGATTCTGATCATCGGCTACGTGGGCTTCTACACCGGCGACCTGATCGCGCAGTCGCTGCTCGCCGGTTGGGCCGCGTCGGGCGCCGCATGGCGCACCGCCCCCGGATTGGTCGTGCTTGTCGCCGCCGCGCTGATTGTGCCATGGACGACGCGCCGGCAGCTCTACTGCTCGCACATCTGCCCCTTCGGCGCGGCGCAGGAACTCGTCGGCAAGCTCGTGCCCTGGCGCGTCAAGGTGCCGCACGGCGCGGGCGAGAAGCTCCGCTGGCTCCCCCCGCTGCTTTTAGTGGTGGTCATCCTCACGACGATGCTCGGCCTGCCGATCAACTTGGCAAGTCTCGAACCCTTCGACGCCTTCCTCGTCCGCGACGCCGGCTGGGCCACGATCGTCGTCGCCCTCCTCGGCCTCGCCGCCGCCGCCGTCATCCCGCAGGCCTACTGCAAATACGGCTGCCCCACCGGCGCACTCCTGGACTTCACCCGCTCCCACGGCCACGCCGACCACTTCTCCCGCCGCGACGCCGCCGCCGGACTCCTGCTGATCCTCACCGCCTCGTTATACTTCTGGTATGTCCCGATCCACACATGGATCCTCAGCAGCGCCGCACCGTGGTAAAACCGATTTCTGGCTGAACGTCGGATTAATCGTCGGTGTGTGTCTTCTGTTGGCGATCGGATACCTCGCCTTCATGTTCTTTGACAGCCGCGAAGCCCCCGTGACACAACATGAGGGACAGATATTCGGCACGACTTGGCACATGGTGCTGCACTGGTCGGACAGTTCCAACTATTTTGGCCCAACAGCCATGTTCGTGGCCGAGCGACGAATGCGAGAAATCGATGCGCTGTGTTCGACGTGGCGCAGCGACTCGACACTGGCGCGGTTTAACACCCAACATGATGAATCGTCATTCGCCGTGCCAGACGAGCTTGCAAGTCTGGTCCGTCGCTCGTGTGAACTGGCGGAGATGACCGGGGGGGCTTTTGATCCGACCGTCGGCAGTGTTACGAAATTGTGGCAACTCGACGAGGAGCCGAATTCACTCACGGTCGGTAACGCGCCTTCGTATGTGACGTTCCGCGATGCCCCAACACACATCGGTTACACGAAAGTCGAGGTGACTATTCAACCATCGATGCTGCGTAAGCTTGATCCAGAAACCGAAATCGATCTGTCCGCAATCGCCAAGGGTTATGCCGTCGATCAGGTTTATGAGCAGATTCGAGACGCAAGGCCGATGACCGGCGGTATGGTCGAGATCGGCGGCGAAGTGCGGGTGTGGGGAGACATGGTTCACGACATTGCGATCGAAGCGCCGATTGTCGGCTTGCGACAGGTCATGACCACGGTAGAACTGAAGAATCAGTCGATCGCAACGTCCGGCGACTATCGCCAATTCCGCGAGGTCGATGGCAAGACCGTGACACACATCATCGACCCGCGCACGGGCCAATCGATCGGACACGATCTGGCGTCCGTCAGTGTGGTGGACGACTCGTGCGCGATGGCGGATGCGTTGGCGACGGCGCTGATGGTGATGGGGCCGGTGGAGGGGCCGAGGTTCGCGGAGGAGCATGGGCTGGCGGCGCTGTTCGTCGTGCGCGAGGGGGATGCGATGCGCGTGGTGCGGTCGCCGGTGTGGCAGCGCGATGTGAAGGAGCGCGGGGCGATGCGGTAGAGGCGGACCCACGCTTAAAAAGCGTGGGCTTCGGGGGCGTTCTGCTCCTCCCCCTTCGAGGGGGAGGCGGGGTGGGGGTGAATCGCATCAGCCGAACAATGCAGCCTACGCACGCGCATCATAAAACGATCGCGCTTCGACTGATACGTCTCACCCTCCCCCAGCCCCTCCCTGAAAGGGAGGGGAGGTCGCGGCGTTACACCTTCGCCGGGGCGCCGGTGTCGATGCTCTTTTGCTCGGCTTCGAGGATGCGCAGGCCGGTGACGGCGTCGGCGGCGGTGACGAGCGTGGGTTTTTCGCCTTTGTTGATGCAGTTGATGAAGTACGCCAATTCGGCGGCGTAGCCGTCGCCATCAAGCGTGATGTTCTCCGACTTGCCGGCGTGCGAGAGGATGAGCTGATTTTCGCGGCTGATGTCGAAATCGACGGAGGCTTTTTCGAAATTGACGGTGTAGCGCATCGTGAAGGCGAATCCGTCGGCCATGCACCACGAGCCCTCGGCGCTGACGAGGCGCGGGCCTTTGTCATAGAGATATTGCGTCACGATGTGATCGGTCTTCCCGCTGGTTTTGGAGTATCCGCGGCTGAACACGGCGTCGGGTTTGCCGAAGAGGTGGAACACGAAGTCGGTGTCGTGAATGTGCAGATCAAGAATGGCTCCGCCGGACAGGTCGCCCTTGCTGAACCAGCCGGGGGGCATGGAGGCACAGCGGCGGAAGACCGCGCCGGTCACGACGCCGTAGCGCTTCTCGTCGATGGCTTTTTTGAGCCAGACCCATTGGGGCCAGAAGCGCATGCACATGGCGGGCATGAACATGCCCTTGGACTTGGCGGCGGTGTCGGCGATGCGCTGCGCGGCGCCAGAATCGAGCGCCAGCGGCTTCTCGCAGAGCACATGCTTGCCCGCCTTGAGCGCGGCGACGGCGAGCTCCTCGTGAAACGGCGTCGGCACGCAGATGTCGACCATGTCGACGTTGGGGCTGGTGATCAGTTCGTGAAAGTCGGTCGTGCCGGTGATGCCGGTCATGTCGAGTTTTTCCGCGGCGCCGGCGACATTGCTCCACCCGCCGGAGAAATCGCCCTGCGCACGCTTCTCATCCTTATCCGCGACGGCGACGAGTCTGGCGCCGTCGATCTTCTCGTAGGCGCCGATGTGCATGCGCCCCATGAAGCCGAGTCCGATGATACCGATGCGAACCATGTGCGATGTCCTTGATCAACCGGATTGTGATTAGAGCCCGAGCACGAACTGCCGCGCGGTGCGAATGTCCTGGACGCGCTGGTCGCCGGCTTCGCGCTCGATGGCGAGGGTGCCGGTGAACTTGGACGCCAGAAGCGTCGCAAAGAACGCGGGCCAGTCGACTTCGCCCGTGCCGACGACGACTTCGGCGCCCCATGTGCCGGGCGTTTTGGTGCGCGTCGCGTCCTTGATATGGCACGAGCGGACGAAGGGCATGAGCTTGGCGAGCGCGTCGATGGGATCGCCCTTGTCGTAGAGAATCAGGTTGGCGGGGTCGAAGTTGACGCCGACGTTGGGCATGTCGAGCGTCTGAAGGAAGCTCAGAAGCGTCGGCGCTTCCTCCTGTCCCGTTTCGAGGCAGCAGGTCAGGCCGTGATCCGAAAACAGATCGGCGACTTTGACGAGGCGGGTCGTGAGCTTGTCGTAATTGGGATCGTGCGTCTCGTGCGGGAGGAAGCCGGCGTGGAAGGTGACATGCTTGAGACCGGCCTTCTGTGCGAGCGGAGCCATGACCTTGAAGTTCTCGAAGGTCTGCGGCCAAGTTTCATCGGGCACGATGCCGCCGGTGCGCCTGATCGAATCGAGCGTGGAATAATCTTCGCCGACGGATTCGAACATGCCGCTGACGACGGTGACGCCGGCATCGTCGAGCTTCTTGAAGCCGTCGGCCCATTCGCCGCCGCGGCGGATGGGATCGATGGCGAGCTGCGTGCGGGTCAGGCCGATCGTCTTGAGCTTCTGTGCGAGTTCGCCGGGGCTTTTGGGCTGCAGCGACCAACTGCACACCGCCAGGCGATCGGAGATATTGGCCATGGACATGCGACGATTCCAGAAGGTGCGGCGGGTCCGCCATTATGCCCGAATCACGCCAAAGTGTCCACCGCGATAGCCCCCGCCGACCCGATCCGCTAAACTATTCGACTCGCTGCAAAGGAGTCAGCCATGAGCCAATCGTTGAATCAGCACAGCCAGATGACCACCGCCGGCATGAGCCGCGCCCCCCAGCGTGCGATGCTCCGGGCCGTCGGTTTCAAGGACGATGACTTTTCCCGCCCGATCGTCGGCGTGGCGAATCTCCAGTCTGACATCACGCCCTGTAACGTCCATCTCGATCGCCTTGTGCACGAAGCATGCAACGGCATCTACGCCGGCGGATGTCTGCCGCAGCGCTTCGGCGCTCCGACGGCGTCGGACGGAATCATGATGGGCCATCAGGGCATGCGCTACTCGCTCGTGTCGCGCGAAGTCATCGCCGACTCGATCGAAGTCGTCTCCGGCGGGATGAACCACGACGCCGTGATGACCATTGGCGGATGCGACAAGAATATGCCCGGCTGCGTGATGGGCATGGTCCGGCTCAACGTGCCCGGCATCTTCATCTACGGCGGATCGATCATGCCCGGCGTCGGCCCGCATGGCAAGGACGTCGATATCGTCAGCATCTTCGAAGCCGTCGGTCAGTACCAGGCCGGCAAAATCGACGAGAAGGAAGTCCACGCGGTCGAGTGCTCGAGCTGCCCCGGCGCCGGTTCGTGCGGCGGGATGTACACGGCCAACACCATGAGCAGCGCGATCGAAGCGATGGGCCTTTCGCTGCCGTACAGCGCCTCCAATCCCGCCGTAACCGCGGCGAAGGATCGCGAATGTTTCGCCGCCGGGCGAGCGCTGTGCAAGATGATCGAAAAAGGCATCACCGCCAAGTCGCTCGTCACGAAAGAGTCGCTCGAAAACGCGGTGACGCTCGTCATCGCGCTGGGCGGCTCGACCAATGCGGTGCTGCACCTGATGGCGATTGCGAATGAAGCGGGAGTGAAGTTCACGCTCGCCGACTTCGACCGGCTCGGCGAGACGGTGCCGCACATTGCGGACCTCAAACCCGGCGGGCGATTCGTGATGTACGACCTGCACCGCGTCGGCGGGACGCCGGCCGTGCTGCGGGCGCTCTTGGACAAAGGGCTGCTGCATGGCGATTGCATGACGGTGACGGGCAAGACGCTGGCGGAGAATCTGGCGGATGTGCCCAGCGTGTTCGCCCGGCAGCAGGTGGTGGTCAAGCCGTTTGAGAATCCGATGAGCAGGAAAGGTCACCTCGCGATCCTGCACGGTAACCTCGCCCCCGAAGGCGCGGTCGCCAAGCTCGCCGGTCTCAAGACGCACAAAATCACCGGCCCCGCCAAAGTCTACGACTGCGAAGAAGACTGCTTCGCCGCCATTCAGAAACGCGAGATCAAGAAGGGCGACGTCGTGGTCATCCGCGGCGAAGGCCCCGTCGGCGGACCGGGCATGCGCGAGATGCTCGCCGTCACCGCCGCGCTCGTGGGTCAGGGACTCGGCGAAGACATCGGCCTCGTCACCGACGGTCGCTTCTCCGGCGGGACCCACGGACTCGTCGTCGGACATGTCGCGCCTGAAGCATGGGTCGGCGGCCCGATCGCGCTGATTCAGAACGGCGACTCGATCACCATCGACGGCGACGCCAAATCGCTGACCGTTCACGTCGATGATGCGGAGCTGGCCAAACGTCGAGCCGCGTGGAAGAAACCCGAAATCCGCGTCGCCCGAGGCGTGCTCAAAAAGTACGCCCTCACCGTCCGCTCCGCCAGCGACGGCGCGGTGACAAGCTGAAACGACGTGGCTCGTCGTCCGGTTTCTGGTTTCTAGTTTCTGGTTTCGAGCTATCGAGTACGAGCACGAACGACGGGCGCTACAATCAGCATGGAGGCCCCATCGCCATGCCCCGATACCTTTTCAAGATCGAAGAGGTCGTCACCCGGCGGGGTCGGCCCACCGTGCTCATCACGAATCGATGCGTCAAGGATCTGCCGATGAAGCTGCATGTCGGCGACGCCATCGAACTGCGCCCGCCGCATGGCGAGCCCATCACCTCCCGCATCGGCGGCATCGAATTGACCTCTCCGTACAACGCCGCGGATCCCTACGCGTTTTTTCTGCCGCGTAATGTCGACGTGAGCGACATCCAGACCGGCTGCGAAGTTTTCCTGCTCGGCACCGACACGAGCGACGCATCGTAATCGCCGGTCCGAGGAAAATCGAAAATTACTCGGAAACCACGTAATATCCGCAGCGTCTAACCAATTGTCGCATTCGCGCGCCGTTCCGCCGCCGCCTCGGTAAAATGGGCGCGGAGGCCAGCGCGATTCGAGGTGACCGGTGATCCGCTTCGTCTGCACACAATGTCATCGCAAGATCGGCGTGCCCGATGAGGACGCCGGGCGGCGATGCAAATGTCCCGATTGCGGGACGGTGCTGAAGATTCCGCGTGCGCCGCAGCCGGGGCCGAAGCCGATGCATCTCATGGCCGACCTCGCCGCACTCGATGACGGGCCCCCGACGCCGATGCGCGAATTGCCCGGAGCGTTGCCATCATTGCCGACGTCGCACGGGCGCACCAGCGCCCGCGTGAGCGCGACAGGCGACGCCGAATCGTTCGACATGCCCGCACTCAAGTGGAGCGTGCTGGGCGGTATGACGGTCATCGCCGCGATGACGCTTCTCTTGGGCAATCTCGTCACGGGGCTGTTCTTCCTTTTCGTCCTGCTGGCGATGATCAATGGCTACTGGTTCGGCGCGAGCAAAGTCGCCGCGGTGTTCGGCGGACTGATCGCCGCCGCGCTTCTCGCCGCGCCGCTCGGGCGCGCCTTCGAAGGTCTGACCGCGTCGATCCTCGGCACGACCGGCATGACCAATCGCATGATCAGCATCGCACTCTTCGCCGTCGTCATCGTGATCGGCGCCACCGCGCTGCTTCAGATGGGCATTGGGCAGTGGATGAAGCGCAAGCCGCACTGGCGTCCGTTCGACCGGCCGCTCGGGGCGTGTCTGGGCATTTTCGAGGGCACTTTGCTGGGGTTTCTGATCATCTGGTCGATTCTGTCGCTGGAGCCCATCGCCGCCGCGGGCGCCGCCGCCGCACAGGAGCCCGACGCCGCGCCGAACCCCGCCGCCCAAGCGGTCGTCGCCATCGCGCACTCCGCACATGAAAGTGCGGTCGGGCAGATCGCCAGCGCGGTCAATCCGATGCGCGACATCCGCGTGTTCTCGCTCTTTGAAAAAGTGCTCATCGTGCTCAACAACCCGGCCGCGCGCGACGCCTTCGCCAATCACCCCGCCGTCGCCGCCATCCAGGAACGCCCGACCGTTCAAAAAGCCATGGAGATGCTCAAGGCCGATCCCGACCTGATGGCGATCATCGAATCCAAGGACGGCATCACCGGCGAGGGACTTCGCAAGATTCTCGACAGCGACACCGTCCTGCACATCGTCGACCGGACCGCCATCGTCGCCGAGATCAGCCCGATGATCGACCAGATTCAGCAGGCCGTCGACGATGCCTTCGCCCTCGCTCAGCAACACCGTGCCGACGACCCCAAGCTGCTGCCCGGTGAGCCGACTTTCTTCGGCGATTCCAAAACCCCGACGCCGCCGACGAATGCCGATCAGTAACTGTGCTCGTCCACCCTGACTTTCCCTCGGAATGTCCAGTAGATCACGAACGTGTACGTCGCCACGAACGGCAGACCGATGCCCGCGATGATCAACATGATCGAGAGCGTCTTGTGACTCGATGCGGCGTTGTAGATCGTCAGACTGTTGCCCGGCTCCGGATACGACCGCACCAGATTCGGAAACAGCGCCAAGGCGAACAGGCACACCAGCGCCGCGATCGTGATGCATGAACTGACGAACGCCTGTCCGTACCGGTCGTGATACAGCGCCCGGGGGATGTTCGCCACGGCAACGACGTTGGCGATGACGATCAGCGCCGCCCACGGGTACGCATCAAAGTGATCGATCGCCCCGGGCAGACGGGCGAGCGTGTACATCGTGGTCAGCATGTAGAGCACGAGGAAGACGCCCCACGTGTGCCACATCCACTCGCGCATCTTCTTCTGAAGTTCGCCCTCCGTCTTGAGGCACAAATAGATCGAGCCGTGCATGGCGAACATCGACACGGCGAGCAGGCCCACGAGCAGCGGATACGCGCCGAGCAGATCGACGAAACCGCCGGTGTAGACGCCGCGCTCGTCGAGCGGGAGGCCGAGCATGACGTTGCCCACCGCGACGCCGAAGAGCAGCGTGGCGAGCAGACTCGACCCGCAGAACGCCCAGTCCCACAAGCCGCGCCATGCCGGCGAATGCACCTTCGATCGGAACTCCAGCGACACGGCTCGGAAGATCAGCGCCGCGAGCAGCAACATGAAAGCCAGGTAATACCCCGAGAATATCGTGGCATACGCCTCGGGAAACGCGGCGAAGAGCGCGCCGCCGAACGTGACGAGCCAGACTTCGTTGCCGTCCCAGATCGGACCGATCGAATTGATGAAGACGCGCCGCTCCGCATCGGTGCGGGCCAGCGGGTGCAACATGCCGACGCCCAGATCGAAGCCGTCGAGAATGGCGTAACCGCTCAGCAGTACGCCCAGCAGGATGAACCAGATCACGTTCAGGTCCATGTCAGCGGCCCTCCGCGTCGGCGTCATGCGCCTCGGTCAGCGAGGCGCCATGCGAAGCCAGCGCCGCCGCCGCATCGAGGAGACTTTCAGTTACGTGTGGTTCCAGTTCCGGGGGTGGACCGTGTTGGATTTTGTGATTGAGGACGTACAGCCAGACCGCGCCGAGCAGCCCGTAAATCAGTCCGAACATGACAATCGACGCGAGCACTTCTTCACCCTTGATCGATCGGCTCACCGCGTCGCGTGTGCGCAGTCCCTGCATCGGGTCGTAGGCGACATGCCCCTCCGCATCGAGCAGCAACTGTCCGCTCGCATCGCGCGGCACCGGCGGATGCACGATCCACGGCTGCCGCCCCACTTCCGCCGCCACCCAACCCAACTCGTTCGCCGCCACCGCGCCGAGCACTGCGAAGACGAAGACCCACATGAGCCAGCGATGGTCAAAGAGCGTGCCGCGCCAGCGCAGAAACGTAGCCAGCAGCGTCAGGCCGACGAACCCCGTGCCCAGCGCGACCATGAGGTGATAGCTCAAAAAGCTCACGCCGACCGGTGGGCGATCATCGGGTTTGAACCGATCGAGTCCGTCGATGGGCGAGTGAAAATCGCCATGCACCAGAAAGCTCAACCCGCCGGGAATCGCCACGCCTGCGTGAACATCCTGCGACGCCTCATCGGGAATGCCGAACAGGTGCAGATCGCCCGGGCCGGTCTTGAAATGCCCTTCAAAAGCCGCGAGTTTCGCCGGTTGCTGCTCGGCGACCATGTCGGCGTTGAAGTGCCCCGAAATCGGCGCGGCCAGCGAAAAGATCGTCCCGAAAAGCAGCGCGCCGTTGAACGAGCGCCGGGCGAATTCCGTGTGCCGACCGCGCAGGATGTACCACGCACTGATGCTCATCACGAAGAACGCCCCCATGATGAAACAGCCGATGAGCACATGCGTCAGTCGATTGAGCGTCGACGGATTGAACACCACCGCCCAGAAGTCCACGACCTCCGCTCGCATCACCGGCATGCCGCCGACGATCCACGCCTTCCCGTCGCGCATCATCTCGACCACATGATGCCCCGCCGGCGTCTGCTGCCAGCTATTGGCCACCACGATCCACACCGATGAAAACACGCTGCCCAGCGCCACCATCAGCGCCGCAAAGAAATGCATCCGCGGCCCGACCCGGTCCCATCCGAATACCAGCACCGCTAAAAATCCGCTCTCCAGAAAGAACGCGAAGATGCCCTCCGCCGCCAACGCCGACCCGAACACGTCGCCCACGAAGCGCGAGTACACCGCCCAGTTCGTGCCGAATTCGAACTCCATCACGATGCCCGTCGCCACGCCGATGGCGAAATTCAGCGCGAAGATCTGCGTCCAGAATTTCGCCGCCGCGTGATAGACCGGGTCGCGCGTCCTGAGGTATCGTCCTTCGAGGTACACGAGCACGACGCCCATGCCGATCGTCAGCGGGGGAAACAGATAATGGAACATGATCGTCAGCGCGAACTGGAGCCGCGAAAGCCAGACGACGTCGAACTGGGCAAGCGTGAACATCGGCACTTCCCGCTGCGATCCAGTGAGCTACACCTTCGTCTTGTCGCGCCGATCCCAGCGCCAATCGACATCGGGGTCCTTGCTGAACTTCCCCGCCGCCTGCCAAAGACAATCGCGACAGATGATCGCATGATCATTCAGTCCTGCGCTGGGCGTCGGCGAAGGGTGAAACCAGCGCGGACGATCGACCGGCAGATCGTCCTGAATGCACATCGTGCACCGATACGGCCCCGACGGGGTCGACAAGCTCGGCAACGCCAGCTTGACGCACGACAGACAGATCACCGAACCGTGATGACCTTCCACCATCGGATTGACATTCGCATCCGCGTACGGATCCCAGTCCGTGCCGCAGAAGTCGCAGGAGATGATGATGCCGCCTTGTTCGGATCGCTGCATGGGGTTTCTGGTTTCGAGTTTCTGGTTTCTAGTTGCGGGTTTCGAGTTTCTGTTTCGATTACGATATACGAGAACGATCACGAGCACGAACTGATGGGCGACGACCTTCCCTGCATCTTATTCACGGCCTTTGAGCCCAGCGGCGATGAGCATGCCGCGCCGGTCATAACGGCGCTGCGGCTGCTCAAACCGGAGGTGCCGATTTACGCGCTGGGCGGGCCGAAGATGGCCGAAGCCGGGGCGACGCTGATCGAATCGACGGTGGACCGCGCGGCGATGGGGGCGGGCGTGATCACCAAGGCATGGGAGCATCGGGCGCGGCTCAAGCGGCTCGCGGCCTGGCTCGCGGCGCATCCGGTGGCGATCCATGTGCCGACGGATTCGCCGGCCGCGAACTGGGCGATCTGCAAGATGGTCAAGCGCCAATGGGGTTCATCGGGTGCGAAGGTGATGCACCTGGTCGCGCCGCAGGTATGGGCATGGGCTTCGTGGCGCGTGAGCCGGTTGCAGAAGTGGTCGGACGGCGTGCTGTGCATTCTGCCGTTCGAGCCGGCGTGGTTCGAGCCGTATGGCGTCAAGGCGCAGTTCATCGGACATCCGCTTTTCGATCACCCGCTCGATACCGAGATTCACGGTTGGGAATCGGTCAGTTACGCCAAGGGTCGGCCGCACATCGCACTCTTGCCCGGCTCGCGCGCGGGGGAAGTCAATGGCAACTGGCCGATCATGCAGCGCGTGTTCGAGTCGCTGCTGGCCAAGTATGAGGATGCGCATGGCGTCATCGCGGCGGCGGACGAAGCCGGGGCACAGCGCATTCGCGACATGAGCGGAGCGCTTCATCCGCGGCTGCGCATCGTCGTTAAACAGATGGACGCCGCGCTGGCGTGGGCGGATGTCGTGCTCAGCGTGTCGGGGACGGCGACGCTGCATGTGACGCGCCATCTGAAGCCCATGGCGATCCTCTACCGCGTCAATCCCGCAAGCTGGCACGGCGTCGGGCGCTGGCTCATGAACACCGGCACGTTCACCCTGCCGAACCTCATCGCCGCCGGCGGCCCGCATCGCGAGCCGGACAAACATATCGTCCGCGAATTCGTGCCCTGGCTGCACGGCCAAAAGAACGTCGAGCCCATCGTCGACGAACTGGTCTCGCTCATTGACGACGCCAAAAAGCGCGACCGCCAGATCGCCGCGCTCAAACAGGTCGTCACTCAATTCGACGGCCACCACCCCGGCGCCGAAGCCGCCGAAGCCATCGCGGCGTGCATGCGAAATGCATAATTATCCCGCCGTTTTGCCCAGTGCGAACGACAGAAGCAGTACGATCAGGACGAACAGCGCCATCAGCGCGAACCACTTGTCCCGCCGATTGGCGAAGAGCACGATCGTCGCGACGACACGCATTACCGGCGTGGCGATCAACACGAAAATCCCCAGCACGACGATCGCCCGGCCCTGAAAATGCACCAGGTCCGTCGCCACCTGTCCGATCGTCAGAGGGAACTTCGCATCGGTCGACGTCATGCGCTGCGTCTCCGCGGGGTCGTTGAGAAACGACGGATGTCGGGCGAACATGACGAGGACGCCGATCAGCACGATGATCATCGACGCGACGACGCCGGCGCGTAACAGACGCGAGAGCACCATTTCGGCGCGCGTGACGGGGGAATCGGGCGTGGTGGTCTCGGTCATTTGAGGGCCCCCATGAAAAGCCGGGCGGCGACGATGACGAGCACCACGCTGAACGCCGCGCGAAGCAGCGAGCTGCGCGTGCGGCGCATGACCTTGGCGCCGAGGGTCGATCCGACAAGGACGCCGACGAGGACGGGCGCGGTGATGAACGGGTCGATGTCGCCGCGGGCGAAGTAGACGCCGGCGGAGGCAGCGGCGGTGACGCCGATCATGAAATTACTCGTCGCCGACGAAGCTTTGAGCGGGACGCCCATGAGCATGTTCATCGTCGGCACCTTGATCGTGCCGCCGCCGATGCCGAGCAAACCGCTGGCAATCCCGGCGAAAATGCTCATGAACAACCCGAGCGGTGTGCGATTGACCTGATATTCGACTTGCGAACCGATCGCCGGATCGTAGTACGAGCCGCGCAGATCGAGCCGGCGGCTCAGGCCGTCGAGCTTCGGCGACGCCTCCGGCTCGTCGCGCCCGTGCAGCCACATGGCAAAGGCGGTGTAGGTCAGCAGCGCGGCGAAGATGATGGTGAGCCAGCGCGTTTCGACGAGGCCGGCGACGGTCGCGCCGATGAGCGCGCCGATCGTCGTGCCCATCTCCAGGTACATCGCGAGCCGAAAGTTCGTCAGGTGTTCCTTCACGTAGGCGGCGCCCGCCCCGCTGCTGGTGGCGATAACGGAAATGATCGAAGCGCCGATGGCGTAACGGATATCGATGCCCATGAGCAGCGTCAGGGCCGGCACGACGATGACGCCGCCGCCGAGGCCGAACATCGCGCCAAAAACGCCCGCCAGCACGGCGATGACGAATGTGATGAGCATGAACGCGAGCGGCGTCATGCCCGGACGCTATCGGAACGCGAACGGACATGCAAACCGCCGACGCTGGACTTTCGCCGGCGCCCGCTGAATAATGCGTTTATGCTCCGATGCCTGCTCGTCATCGCACTGTTCATGCAATCGCTGGTGCTCCCGGCTGCGGCGGCGCCGTCAACGCAGCCGGACTGCGGGCCGATGAAGGCCTGCTGCATGCATGCGTGCAAGTGCGAGGCGAAGCCGAGCGAACCCGCGCCGGATCGCACGCCCGCCCAGCGCGACGGCAACAATGAAAACACCCGTCATATTCTGGCCATGCCTCCCGTCGCGGCGACCGGCCTGTTCGCCCTGACCGCTTCGTGCGACCCGCTGCCGATTCTTGCGTGCCCCCCTGCCACATCACCCGACCGGCAGTCCCTTCTGTGCGTCTGGCGGAACTGATCGCGACCTTCGCGCCCTGATTGCGCGCTGATCGTGGTCAAAGCGTTCCGTTTTCCCGCAAACAGAAGGGTTTTCGATATGTCATGTTCAACATGGTCCGCCGGCGCGATGGTCGCGCTGGCGTTAATGATCACGGGTTGTCAGTCGACGCCGACGACCGCAAAATCGGCTCCTGCCTACTCGCAGGCGCCGGTATCGCCGCTGGGCGTCACGATGGTCGTGCACGGCATGTCGTGTCCGTTGTGCGCGACGAATGTCGACAAGCAGTTGCTTCGGGTGCATGGCGTGACGGGCGTATTCGCCAATCTGCAGGACGGGCGCATCGACGTCGCCGTCAATCCGACCGACCCGCCCACCGAGGCCGCGCTGGCCCATGCCGTCATCGAATCGGGCTTCACGCTCGTGAAGATCGACGAAAGCGGCGCTTCAACGACTCACCCCCGGACTAAGGAGTAATTTCATGCGTTCACCATTCCACGGCGCGACGGCATTTCTCGCCGTCGCGCTCATGTCGTCGTTCGCCATCGCCCAGCAGGCCGTGCATACCCCCACCGCCGCGCAGCCCTCGACCGGCGTGCTCATGGTCCGACAGCTCGTCGAGTTCACCCATTACGAAAACGACCCGACCGGCCTGGACCGCACCGTCGATGACACCATGCTCCTGACCGATCTGGCCTACGGGCTCACCAAGGACACCGTCGTCATGCTTCGCGCCCCCGTCCTCTTCCGCGATACAGACAGCCCGAACCCCGGCGTCGGCGGCAAGAACGAGGGCTTCGGCGATCTGCACGTCATGGTCAAAAAGCGCATCTGGCAAAACGACACCGGCCCGATCGACACCGCGCGACTCGGCCTCGTCACCGGACTGGACCTGCGCACCGGCAAAGCCCCCTTCGGGTCCGATTCCTTCGACCCGATGCTCGGCGTCGTCTACACGCAGATCAAGGGACGTCACGGCTTCAACGCCGCCGCTCGCTATAAGTTCAACACCGGCTCGCGTCCCAACCCCGTCCGTGCCGGCGATTCGAGCGCCGACATCGTCAACTATGAATTGGCCTACCTGTATCGCCTTGCCCCCGAGTCCTACGCCGCCGACACCAAAGGCGCGTGGTATGCCATCGCCGAGGCGCACGGAACCTACGAAACCAACGGCGACAACGAGCTGTTCCTCGCCCCCGGCGTGATGTACGAAGGCCGCAACTGGGCGCTCGAAGCGTCGGTGTCGCTGCCCGCATGGCAGGACCTTGATCATCGACCGGAAGCGAAATTCGTCGTGACGCTCGGACTGCGCCTGCTGTTCTGACCGCAACGGGCCACACAAGGAATCCCTCATGAATCGATCCCATTTCATCACGCTCGCCCTGCCTGCGACCATGTTCATCGCCGGCTGCGCGACCGTCGATACGCATGAAGCGATGACGAACGTCACGCAAATGGTGCACGACCGCGCCGGCGTCGAAACGCGCTGGCGGCAGGACACGGCGGCGGACTCGCAAGTCGATGACGCCCTCGCAAAATTGCTCGAAGAGCCGCTGACAAGCGAGGCGGCCGTCGAAATCGCTTTGCTGCGCTCGCCGGAGCTACAGGCGACGTACGAAGAGCTGGGCGTCGCGCAGGCGAATCTCGTCGAGGCGGGGCTGCTCAAGAACCCCGTGCTCGCGGCACAGGTGCGCTGGCCCACCGCGGGGAGCGGGACAAATGCGGAGATGAGTCTGGCGGCGGATTTTCTGGACCTGTTGATGATCGGGCCGCGCAAGCGGATGGCCGAGGCACAATGGCGTATGGCGCAGGCGCATGTGGCGGACGTCGTGCTCGATCACGTTGCGGCGGTGCGTGAGGCGTATTACGAGCTTGTCGCCGCACAGCAGCGGCGGAAGATGCGCGACGCCATCGCCGGCGCCGCCGACCTGTCGCTCGAGCTGATGACGCGCCTGCACGGCGCGGGCAACGTGTCGGACCTGGACCTGAGCCGGCAGCAGGACGCCCGGACCACCGCGCATCTGACGGCGGCGCAGCGCGCTTCGCAGGTCACGCAGGCGCGGGCGCGCTTGCAGGAACTGATGGGCCTCGATGCGACGCAGACGCAGTGGACCACAGCCGACCAACTCGCCGCGCCGGACACGACGGCCGACGCGGCGGCGCTCTTCGCGATGGCGCATGACCATCGACTCGATCGACAGGCGGCGGCGGACGAAGTGACGATGCTCGCCGACGCGTTGGGCGTGCAGAAGGATTGGGGCTGGCTGTCCTCCATGTCGGTCGGGCCGAATGCGGAGCATGATCTGGACGGCACATGGGTGGTCGGCCCGCACGTCGAGGTGACGCTGCCGATCTTCGATCAGGGTCAGCCCGAAACCGCCCGCGTCGTCGCCCGCCTGCGGCAAAGTCAGCGGAAGCTCGAAGCGATCGACCGCCGCATCGAGTCGCAGATCACGACCGCGCTCGATCAACTGCGACTGGCGCACGCGGCGGCGCAGCAATACCGCGATGTGCTCATCCCGCTGCGCACGTCGATCGTGAGTGAAACGCAGCGGCGGTACAACTTCATGCTGAGCGGCATTTTTGAGGTCATCGCCGCGCGCGAAGCGGAGTATGAAGCGTACGAGTCATCGATCGAAGCGATGCGCGATTACTGGATCGCGCACGCGCAGCTTGAGCGCGCGGTCGGTTGGCCGGTCACGGTCGAATCCGATGCGACACCGCCGACGAAGGCGCAGGACGAGTCGGACGCCGCAGCACACGAACATCATCACGACAAGGAGCATTGATATGACTTATCCCACACGACGCTGGATGCTGGGAGCGACGGCTTTGTCCGCCATGACCGGCGGCGCGATGCTGCGCCGCGCCGAGGCGGCCGAGGCGAACGACGGGCCGGTCAAACACGAGGATCATGGCGACAAGGACGACCGCTACACGCCGGTCGTCACAGTGGACGGCTCGACGATGCCGTTCAAGATCGTCGACGGCGTCAAGGAGTTCCGCATCGTCGCCGAGCCGATCGAACAGGAATTCGCGCCGGGAATGAAGGTCAAATGCTGGGGCTACAACGGCTCGACGCCCGGGCCGACGATCGAAGCGGTCGAGGGCGACCGCGTGCGTCTGTTCGTGACGAACAAGCTCGGGGAGCACACGACGATTCACTGGCACGGCTTGTTGCTTCCATGCGGGATGGACGGCGTGGGCGGATTGAATCAGCCGCAGATCGAGCCGGGCGAGACATGGGTGTATGAGTTCACATTGCGCCAGCACGGCACGCAGATGTATCACCCGCACGCGGACGAGATGACGCAAATGGCCTTCGGCATGATGGGCATGTTCATCATTCACCCGAAGAAGCCGGAACGGAAAGTCGACCGTGATTATGCGATCATGCTGCACGAATGGATGGTTCCGCCCGGCGCATATCGGCCGGACCCGAACGTGATGCTCGATTTCAACACGTTCACCTTCAACGGCCGTGTTTTCCCGGGGACTTCGCCGCTGCTTGCACAACTTGGCGAGCGCGTGCGCGTGCGCTTCGGGAATCTGTCGATGGATCAGCACCCGATTCATTTGCACGGCTACCAGTTTAAGGTGACGGGCACGGACGCCGGGCCGATTCCCGAGACGGCCCAGTGGCCGATGACCACGGTTCCCGTACCCGTTGGCGCGACGCGCGATTTCGAGCTCGTCGCCGACGCGCCGGGCGACTGGATCATGCACTGCCACAAATCGCACCACACGATGAACGCGATGGGCCACGACGTGCCGAACATGATCGGCGTCGATCAGCGCGAAGGCGATCTGGAAAAGAAGCTGCGCGCGTTGCTGCCGGGCTACATGGCGATGGGTCAGCAAGGCATGGCGGAACATCAGGACCACGCGCGTCACATGAAGGGCCCGGCCAACACCCTGCCGATGATGTCGGGCGAAGGCCCCTACGGCAACCTCGAAATGGGCGGCATGTTCACCATGCTCAAAGTCCGCGACCAACTCCCACGTGATGGCGGTGACCCGGGCTGGTACGAATACCCCAAAGGCACACAGGCGTGGAAGGTCGATGGGTAAGCGCGCGTACGATGTGTATTTCCGGGGCTTCGGCGCGTGGCGGCCTCAGTCCGCGGCTTTGGGCTGAATGCTGAGGGCTGAATGCTGAGGCCTGCTTTGCTCAGATCGTGCCGGACCAGTCGGGGGGGAAAAGCAGGACGGGGACGTGAGCGGCGCGGACGATTTGTTGGGGGATGTCGCCGGCGAGGAGACGGGCGACGCGGCCTTTGCCGGAGAGGCCCAGGACGATGAGCGTGGCGTTCTGGGCTTCGGCGGCGTTGAGGATGGCGCGGCCGATGTCGTCGCCGTAGAGGAGCAGACCTTCGGCGGGGATGTTGGATTCGGCGAGGCGGCTGGTCAGCGACGCGAGGGTCTGTTCGCCGCGCTGGCGGGTGTCATCGGTGGATTCGTCTTCTTCGGTGGGTCGGGCGACGTGGGCGACAATGACGGTGGCGCTCAAACGATCGGCGAGGTCGCGAATCGTCAGGTACAGCTTATCGCTGGCCCAGGGTGTGGAGACGGCTACGAAGATGCGACTGGCGGATGGCACGGGCGACTCCGGAATCGGGGTGCGGCCGACATTATACCGGGCGAGGTGCGGACGCGCATCATCATGATGCGCCCAAAGGCGGCGGACTCAGCGGGGCAGTTCGGCGACGGGCTGGGCAGCGGCCGGAGCGACGGGCTTGGCCTGAACAGGCGTGTGCACGTGCGGGCGGTACTGGAAGGCGTCGGCGGCGTGATGGCTGGCTTCGACGAGCCCTCCGGCGGCCAGCGAGAGGACGATGACGCCGATCGCCGACGCCACGGCGGCCAGCGAACGCGACGGCAGCGCCTCGATGCTCACCGCCTCGTCGGGGTCGGTCAGGTAGCAGGTGGCGATGATGCGGAGGTAGTAGAACGCGCCGATGGCGGAGTTGAGCAGGCCCAGCACGGCGAGCCAGATGTAACCGGCGCTGATGGCGGCGCCGAAGATGTAGAGCTTGCCCCAGAAGCCCACGAGCGGCGGGATGCCCGCCAGGGACAGGACGCAGAGGGCCATGATCGCCGCGTGCAGCGGGCGGCGTCGCGCCAGGCCGCGCAGATCATCGAACGACTCGGCTTCCTCGCCCGAGCGCTTGAGCAGACCCAGCACGGCGAACGCCCCGAGGTTCATCACGCCGTAGGCCACCATGTAGAACAGCACCGCCGCGACGCCGTTGCGTGCGGGCGACGTGCCGACGTCGGTGCCCGGGCCGGCGACGAGACCGATGAGCATGTATCCGCTGTGCGCGATCGAGGAGTAGGCCAGGACGCGTTTGACGTTGCTCTGAAGGAGCGCGAGCGTGTTGCCCACGAACATCGTCAGGACGGCCAGCACCCAGAACAGCGCCCCCAGTGCGGCGGTGTCATGTGCGCCGATCCAGCCGACCGCGTCGAGCAGGAGAATGAGCGTGAGGAAGCCCGCGGCCTTGGGCACGAAGGCGAGGAACGCGGTCACCGGCGTCGCCGCACCCTGATACACGTCGGCGACGTAGGTATGCATCGGCACGGCGGCGATCTTGAAGCAGACGCCGATGACGGCGATGATCAGGCCGGCGAGGCCGATGGTCGAGATGCCGTCTTCGGCGAAGATGACGTGAATCTGATTAAGATACGTGGTGCCGGTCGCACCGTAAATGAGGGCGAATCCATAGAGGAAAATCGCCGCGGACATGGCGCCGAGGAAGAAGTATTTCACCGCGGCTTCGGGGGCCTTGAGATTGCGGCGGCTGGTGGCGACGAGGACGTAGGTCGGCAGACTCGTCAGTTCGAGGGCGAGGAAAAGCCAGACCAGATCATCCGCCCCCGCGCAGAGCATCGCACCGACGAGCGAAAGGAGCAGGAAGCCGAAGAACTCGCCGCGGGAGGCGTCGGCGGGGTTGAATTTCGCGCCGGGGAGCGAAGCGTTGGCCTCGTCGGGCGTCTCCGCGGCGCCGACGAGCAGCGCCAGGCCGACGAGACAGATGGAGACTTTCATGAAGACGGCCATGGACGAGGTCGCCGCGGGCGAGGCGGTGGCGGCCATGATGGCGGCGATGAGCAGGCCCAGCGCGCTGATCGGATAAGTGGCGCGGCGGACGGCTTCGGTGGGGCTCAGTCCGATGATCATGACGGCGAAGGCGACGGCCGTGACGACGATCTCGGGCCAGAGGGTGGAAATCTTGGTGGCCATGCTCATCTCAATCATCGCGCCGCCTCCACGATCGAAACATGCGACGCATCGGTCGCCGGCGTGGCGTCGCCGAGGGTCGGATGCGCCGCGCGATACTCCATCGCCGCGCGGACCGGGCCGGTCGTGCGATCGATCGAACCTTCAAAGCTCCGCAGCATCGGCGTGGGATAAAGCCCGAGCACGAGGCACGCGACAGCCAGGGGCGCCAGCGTGACGATCTCGCGGAGGTTCAGATCGCTGACGGGGCCGTGGCCGTGATCATGTCCGTGAGCGTGCGAGCCGTGCGCGTCTTTGACGGGGCCCATGACGACGCGGCCGACCATGTAGAGAATGTAGATCGCGCCGAAGATGAAGCCCAGTGCAGCGACGGCGGCGTAGGGAATGCCCAGCACTTGCGAGCTGGTGTAGGTGCCGAAGACGGTCAGGAATTCGCCGACGAACCCGTTGAGTCCGGGGAGGCCGACGCTGGCGAAGCAGAAGAAGACGAAGAACGAGGACCAGACGGGCATACGTTTGCCGAGGCCGCCCAGTTCGGCCATTTCGCGTGTATGGAACCGGTTGTAGATCATGCCGATGCACAGGAAGAGCGCGCCGGTGGAGAGTCCATGGTTGATCATGTACATGACCGACCCGCCGACGCCGGCGGTGTTGAGGGCGAAGAGGCCGAGGATGCAGAAGCCCATGTGACTGACGGACGAGTAGGCGACGAGTTTCTTGACGTCGCTCTGCACCCAGCAGATCAGGGCGGTGTAGATGATGCCGATGATGCAGAAGACGGCGATGGTCGGGGCCATGTCCAGCACGGCGACGGGGGCCATCGGCAGGGCGAAACGGTACAGACCGTATCCGCCGAGCTTGAGCAGCACGCCCGCCAGCACGACTGAACCGGCCGTCGGCGCTTCGGTGTGTGCCAGGGGGAGCCATGTATGCACGGGGAACAGCGGGACCTTGACGGCGAATCCGCACAGCAGGCCCGCCAGGACAAGATGCTGGGCCGTCGTGTCGATCTGGGCCGGAACGAGCGGGAGCCACGAGAGGATCGCCGGGATGTGGATCGTCACATTGACGTTCGACATGGCCTTGGCGGCCTCGGTGAGCTGCGGGATGTTGAAGGTCCAGAAGCCCGTCTGAGCGGCGTTGAAATAAGCGACGTAGATCACCGCCGCAAGCGTCAGCAGCGAGCCGGTAAGCGTAAAGACGAAGAACTTCATGGCAGCGTAGTGACGGTTGCCCGAGCCGAAGATGCCGATCAGGAAAAACAGCGGCACGAGCGTCAGCTCGAAGAACACGTAGAAGAGGATCACGTCCGTCGCGGTGAACACGCCCAGCAGGGCCGACTCAAGGACGAGCAGCCAGGCGTAGAACTCTCGGGTGCGTCCGCGGGTATCGTCGCCGAAGGAGCCGAGGATGGTGATGGGCATGAGTACGGCGGTGAGGAGGACGAGCCAGAGCGCGACCGAGTCGATACCGAACGAGAGCCGCACGCCGAGCATTTCGACCCACGGCGCGGCGCTGGAGAGCTGATACGGCGCGTCGGCGGTCGGCGTCAGCGCCCAATCGAACTGACCGGCGGCGCAGAGCCCCAGCAGCAGGACGACGAGCGTCGTCAGCAGCGTCGTTCCGCGATACATGCCGTCGCGGCCCTCGGGCGATCCGATCAGCAGCAGCGCGCCCAGCAGCGGGACGAGCACCATCGCGGGCAACACCCACGAACCCCCCGCCGCGCCAAGCGTGTGAATCATTGCCAAATCCATATCAGCCCGCCATCACTTTCCAGACCACGAAGAAAAGCACGATCGCCACGCCGAAGCCCATCGTCAGGGCGTAACCCTGAAGCGGGCCGCGCTGCAGCGAGCGGCCGATGAATGCGGCCGCGCGCGGCGTGCGGCCGAAGAGCACGTCGATGATCAATCCGTCGATGATCACCTTGTCGAATAGATAGCAGATCCACGCGATGACGTTGAGCCCGCCGCGGATCACGAAGTTGTAGGCCTCGTCGATGTAATACTTGTTGTAGAGCAGCGTGACGATCGGCTTGGCGGAGGCGGCGATCTTGTCGGTCAGGTCGCGACGCATGGCATGGAAGAAATACGCCAGGGCGATCATCACGATGGCCCCCCCGCCGGTCACGATGCTGATCATCGAGTGCGCCGCTTCGTGCCGGGCGATTGCCGCTTCGTCATGATGCGCGGCGACGGCGGCGGTCGACGAATGGATCATGTTCTGCATCCAGTCGATGCCGAACATCCCGGCGAACAGCGCGCCCAGCGCCAGAATCACCAGCGGCAGATTCATCGGCCACCAGGGCATTTCGTGCGGCTCGTGATGCCCATGATCGTGATCATCGTGATGATGCTCGACGGGGTAACCGTGATGCTCGTGGCCCATCTCGTATTTCGTCTCGCCCAGGAACACGCGGAACCAGAGGCGGAACGTGTAGAACGCGGTCATCAGCGCCGTGATGATGCCGATCCAACCGAGGACGGGCCGGGCGATGAGCGCATCGGCGAGGATCATGTCCTTGGAGTAGAAGCCCGCCGTCAGGGGCACGCCGGCGAGGGCGAGACAGCCGATGAGCATCAGGATGGCGGTGACGGGCATCTTGGAGAACAGGCCGCTCATCTTGCGAAGATCGAGCTGACCGGCCATGGCGTGCATCACCGAGCCGGCGGTCAAAAAGAGCAGGGCTTTGAAGAAGGCGTGCGTGAACAGATGGAACACCGCGCCGGTCGTGCCCATGACGCCGACGCCCAGGAACATGTACCCGAGCTGCGAGAGCGTTGAGTAGGCCCAGACGCGCTTCAGGTCATACTGACACAGGGCGATCGTCGCGGCGAAGAAGGCGGTGACCGCTCCGACCGTGGCGACCAGCGCCAGGCACTGCGGGCTCAGTTCGAAGATATGGATCAGGCGGGCGATCATGTATACGCCGGCGGTGACCATCGTCGCCGCATGAATCAGCGCCGACACGGGCGTCGGACCTTCCATCGCGTCGGGAAGCCACACATGCAGGGGCAACTGAGCCGACTTGCCGAACGCACCGAGCATCAAAAGGAACGGAATCCACCATGCCAGCGTCTGCTGCCACGGCTCCAGCGACGCCAGATTCAAATGCTCCGCCGCCGGCAAAATCTTCGTGTACTGAATCGACCCGAAGAGCACGAACGTGCCCATCAGCCCGAGGGCGAAACCGAAGTCGCCGATGCGGTTGACGATGAACGCCTTCTTCGCCGCGGCGACCGCGCTGGGCTTGCGATAGTAAAACCCGATGAGCAGATACGATGCGGCGCCGACGCCTTCCCAACCCAGATAAAGCAGGAGCAGATTGTCCGCCAGCACGAGGCAGGTCATCGCGAAGATGAACAAGCTGATGTAGGCGAAGAATCGGAAGTAGCCGGGGTCGCCGCTCATGTAGCCGGCGGCGTAGATCGTGATGAGCGTGCCGATGCCGGTCACGACCATGAGCATGACCAGCGTGAGCGGATCGATGAAGAAGGAGAAGTCGCCGGTGAAGCCGCCGATGTTGATCCAGTCGAAGTAGTGGATGACGACGCCGCCGGTGTGCCCGGCTTCGGGGTAGGCGCGGAGGACGATGAAGCTGATGATGAACGAGCCGCCGACGGCAACGGCCGTGACCCACCCGGCGAGGTTTTTGAGCGTCGTGCTGCGCGTCGCGCCCAGCAGGCCGCAGAGGATCATGGACAAAAACGGCAGCGTCGGAATGAGCTTGGCCAGGTAGAGCGTCGAAGTTGTCGCGGCAAGTGTCGGCATGATCGTTTGGAGTAACCTCGTTTAACCTTTCATCGTGCTCCAGGCCTCGGCGTCGAGCGTATGCCGCCGTCTGAACAGCAGCACGACGAGCCCCAGCGCCAAGGCGGCCTCCGCGGCGGCGATCGTCAGCACGAAGATCACGAAGACCTGCCCGTCGAAGTTCATGTGGTACCGGCTGAATGCCACAAGCGTCACGATCACGCCCTGAAACATCATCTCGGTGCACAGGAACATGATGATCAGGTTGCGGCGGACCGTGAACCCGATCATGCCCAGGGCGAAAAGCATTCCGCCCACGAGCAGGTAGTGATTGAGCGACACAATGTCGAATGTTCCGTTCATGTCTTACCGTTTGCGGCGGGGCAGCGCCCCGCGCGTTTTCCGTCAATGCACGTTTTCATTCGGCGCTTCAGGCACGCGCTGGCGGGCGATGACGATCGCACCGACCATCGAAAGCAGCAGCACCACGCCGGCCAGTTCGATCCCGAGCGTATGACCCTTGAAAAGGTCCAGGCCGACGTAGTCGATGTTCGTGATGAATTCGCCCATGACCTTGGGCGTCAGGGCGACGCGCTTGGGCCGGGCGCCTTCGGAGGAGCGGACCAGCACGAAGCCGTCCTTGATGTCATCCTTGGCTTCGGGCGTCAGATGGTCTTCGGTCGTGATGAGCCCCTGCTGGCGGAGAATCGTTTCCAGGCGCGAGGCGTTGACGCGGCGGGGCATCAGGGCGGCGACGCTCGAAGCCGACTCGGCCGCGAAGCGCGGCTGCACCGGCTCGCCGAGGAAAATCACGTTGCCCAGCACCGCGATGAGCAAGAAGCCCATCACGACCGCCATCAGCGGCTCGCGGGCGCGAAGATCGTACGGAGCCGCCGTGTTCATCTCCTGCGCCGACTGCGGGAGCGTGGCGAGCATGATCACGAACATGTAGGTGATGAGGATCGCCCCGCCGTAGATGATGATCATGGCGAAGGCCATGAACTCGGACTGGAGCAGGACGAGCATGCCGGCGGTCGAGAGCACGACCAGCACGAAGTACAGGGCGGAGTAGACCGGGCGGGGATGCGAGATGACGCGCACGGCGGCGGCGAGGGAGATGAAGCTGAAGATGTAGAAGTAGACGCCGGGCGTATGCAGGGCGTCGTGCCCCTTGGCGAGATTGGCGAAGAGGGCGGCGAGCGTCGCCAGACCCAAAAGGGCGCCGACCTTGGCGCCGGTGCGGCGATGCGGAAGCATCAAGTAGACCGCCAGCGCTCCGCACACCGATGCGATGTAAAACAGATTCGATGTCATGTCAGGGCGATGCCCCTGATTCACAAGTTCTACAGGAACCGTCCAGACCACCGACGCTCGGGCGCGTCAACCGGAACTTCCGGGGGGTCTGTGAAAGACGTCACAATACGCACTTACCCCCCACTTTGCAACCGCGCCCGCCGGTGGAAAACCCACCGGTGCGGGGCAGGCCGCTGATGGCGGAACCGGATGGCGTGACAAGAGGTCATTGCAAAATGTCCCTTGCAAATTGAAAATTGAAAATTGAAGACCGGCCCTCCCGGCAATTCGCATTTTGCAATGGACAATTTTCAATTTTCAATGGCACATGCCTCCCAAAAAAAACAACCGCGTGATGCACGAGGCGTTACGACAGGCCTGCGGGCAACACGCGGTCGCGGTGTATGGCGAAATCAGGTGCGGATCAGCCGATCGCCGCGCTGCCTCGCTCGGCGGTGCGGATGCGCACGCACTGTTCCAGATCCATGACGAAAATCTTGCCGTCGCCGATCTGCTCGGTGCAGGCGGCGGTTTCGATGCCCTCGATGGCCGTCTCGAGATACTCATCGTTGACGGCGATTTCGAGCTTGACCTTGTCGATGAGCGTGCTGGTGACCTTCAGACCGCGGTACTGGTGGGACAGGCCCTTCTGACGACCGCGACCCTTGACGTTCGACGTGGTCACCAGATGAATGCCGCGTGCCTCCAGCTCAGCCAGAACATCGTGCGTGCGCTCCGGCTGAATGACGGCGATGATGTACTTCATGACGAGGGCTCCTTTACAGGGATAGAGGTTCCAAGTGACAGAGGCGCATAGACAAAGCCCATGCCAAATGATCACGCGACACAAGTCACGCAATCACAATATCTTGAACACCAAACAGCCCGCGCCTGTTCTGCTTATCGAATGAGCAGAACATAGGCGATTCATCATTGCGTGCCTATTTGGCGCGCAATCGCCGCATCGGATGCACACGAAAACGCCGCACTCACCCGATCGCCACGTTCCCTGTTTCGCCCGTGCGGATGCGGATCACATCATGCAGATCCAGCACGAAGATTTTACCATCGCCGATGTGTTCGGTCCGCGCCCCGGTCGTGATGGCGTCGATCGTCGGCTGAAGGTACTCCTCATTCACCGCGATCTCCAGCTTCACCTTCCGAAGCAGACGCCCCACTTCCTTGTGACCGCGGTATACCTGCGCCTCGCCCTTCTGTCGACCGTGACCCATCACCTGCGTCACCGTCACCAGATGCACCTCGCGCTGATACAGTTCATTGAGCACTTCATTCAAACGATCCGGCTGAATCACCGCAACGACGTATTTCATGGCACTTGCCCTTTCTTGTTTTAAATGACCACTGACCGCTGATGCCTTTAGTCCAGAACCGTGTACGCCACTTCCGCGTGTTCGGTCAGGTCCAGACCGACGCGTTCCTCGTGGTTCTCGGCGCGCAGGCCGACGATGGCGTCAACGACTTTGAGCAGCACGGCCGAGACGACAATGGAGTAGACGAGCGTGTAGGCCACCGCCTTGAACTGCACCAGGATCTGCACGCTGTTGCCGGCCAGCAGGCCGCCCTTGCTGTCCACGCCGTAACCGGCGACGGCCCAGATGCCCGTGGCGATCGCGCCCCAGATGCCCGAGATGCCGTGCACGCCGAAGACGTCCAGCGAATCGTCGTACCCGAGCCGCGGCTTGACCTTGGCGACGAAGATGTACGAGAGCACGCTCGCCCCGATGCCGATGCACATCGCACCCATCGGATCGACGTATCCGCTCGCCGGCGTGATGGCGACGAGACCGGCGACCGCGCCGGTGATGATGCCCAGCACGGTGGGCTTGCCGCCGTGACCGCCGCTGGAGGGCATGGCCCATTCAATGACCGACCAGGTCAACGCCGCCGCCGCCGTCGCAAGATGCGTCACGACGAACGCTCGCACCGCCTGATCGCTCGCCGCCCCGGCGCTGCCCGCGTTGAACCCGAACCACCCGAACCACAAAAGTCCCGCACCCAGCACCGCAAATGGCAGACTGTGCGGCGGACTGATCCCTTCTGGATACCCCTGCCGCTTGCCCAGAAGAATGCACGCCACCAGTGCCGCGATGCCGGCGTTGACGTGAATCACCGTGCCACCGGCAAAGTCCAGCGCCCCGTCGCCGCCCAGCGCAAAGAACCCGCTCGCCCCGCCCCACACCCAATGCGCCACCGGACAATACACCAGCAGCACCCACAGCGTCGTGAACACGCAGAACCCGCTGAACTTCATGCGCTCCGCGAACGCACCAATGATCAGCGCCGGCGTGATCACGGCGAACATGCACTGAAAGATCATGAACAGATACCCGCTGATCGCCAGGTTCGGCCATGCTTGCGTGAATGAAAGTCCATGCAGGAACAGGTACGTCGAAGGCGACCCGATGAACCCCCCCGCCGTGTCTTCGCCGAACGCCAGCGAGAACCCGACGATCGCCCACAGCACCGTGACGAGCCCCATGCACATGAAACATTGCATGAGCACGCTCAGCACGTTTTTTCGTCGCACCAGCCCGCCATAGAAAAACGCCAGCCCCGGCGTCATCAAAAGCACCAGCGCGCTGGCGACCAGCATCCAGGCCGTATCCCCCACGCTGATCGCATTCGCCGCCGGCGCCGCGACCGCCGCTGCCTTGAGTTCGACGACCGCCCCCGTCGTCGCCTCGCTCCCAACCGGCCCAACCACCGGCGTCTCCTGCGCCATCGCCCCCATCGCGCCGACCCCCAACACGAGCGCAAACCATAACCCAACCCAACCACGCCGCATCAACATGAACGACTCCTTTACAAGTGAACTCAAAGTGCCATTGACCAAACAACTATTCCGCGCCGTGACACATCCGCCCCCGGTGCCTCATATGGATGCAGTTACAGCGCATGCCTCACCAAACTCGTAACAAATCCCATGCCTCCCGCCTTCAATTCCGCCAACTCACGCCCACCCAGTGAATTACGCCGCACACCCCCACGTCTCCCACTGCACACTCATTAGGCATTGGCCCCGATATGCACCCGCGACTGCTTATTCTGCGCGCAGTCGCGATGGATAAATCGAGCAAACCGCGTCGCGGATGCGGATGCATGTTGTCGGCCTCCGCCATCCGATGTAGATTGCCGCTGCCATGAGTGAAAGTCTGTCGCATCCGGGGTCCGAACTGGCGGCGATTGAGGCCTTCGTCGCGGACAATGACGACCTGCTCAAACTCGAAGAACGCATCGGCCGGTTCAACATCTTCGACGCCCCGGGCATCGTCCGCGCCGAAATCCGCCACTCCAACTTCCTCGCCTGGCTCCTGGACCCCGCCGGGCATTCGAAGTCAAACTCACCGCCACGTCGCAGTCCACCTTGACGCGATAGCACAAACCGAAGACATCCGAAGCGCCTGTTCGGGGACATGGGTGGCGCTGTATCCTGCGTGCCTGTACCTTTGACAGGAGGTTTGAGCATGCCTCGAAAGGAGTCAGCGCACGTGTCTGAGCGGATGGAATTTGCGGTGATGGCGCGGCGCGGGCGGTAAGTGAGTTGTATCGGCTGTTCAGAATCAGCCGCAAGACGGTTTGATCAGGAGTGAAGGCGCTGACGCTGCATTGTCCGCCGATGATAATGTTGTCGTGTTCGATGCGTCGGCAGCCCTCGGAGGTTGTGGCCCAGTTGCGGTCCCACCCGCCGGGGCAGGTGAACGGAACCGACTCGCCGAAAAGCTAATCGACCCCCACCTGGCGCATCGCCAGATACGCGCCGACGTAGCCAAAGAGCGTCACGCTCAGGCCGACGCCGATCCATAAGGCAAGCTTCATTCGCATCAACGATGGCATCAACATCATTTTAGCGCAGAAAACTCCGCGCTCGTCGGTTAAACTTCCGCCATGTCCACCATCCGCCATCCGCTCATCGCCACGAAGATCATCGCGACCCTCGGCCCGGCGTCGCGCGAGCAAGCGATGATCAAGCGGCTCATCGACCACGGCGTCGACGTCGTGCGGCTCAATTTCTCGCATGGCTCCTTCGACGATCACGCCAACGTGCTCGCCGCCGCTCGCGCCGCGTCGCTTCAGGCCGGTCGCCCCATCGCGGTGCTCGGCGATCTGTGCGGGCCGAAGATTCGGCTCTCGGACATCGCCGACCGGCCGATCGAGACCGGCGAAGTATTGCGCATCGGGCGCGGGCCCGCCGAGAACGCGGTGCATATCAACTACGACCGATTCCTGGACGAGGTGCAGGTCGGTCATCGCGTGCTCATCGACGACGGCGCCCTGCGGTTCATCGTCGTCGAGAAGGCGGCGGACGTCATCACATGCAGTTGCACGCACGGCGGCATCCTCAAGTCGCGCAAGGGCGTGAACCTGCCCGACACGAAACTCTCGCTCGATTCGCTCACCGAGCACGACCGCAACTGCGTCAAGTGGGCGATCGAGCATCAGGTTGATTACCTGGCGCTGTCGTTTGTGCGCAGCGCGGCGGACATGAATCTGCTGCGCCAGCTTGTGGAGCCGCACGATCCGAACATTCATCTGGTGGCGAAGATCGAAAAGCCCGAGGCGATGAAGGAGATCGATTCGATCATCGAAGCCAGCGACGCCATCATGATCGCGCGCGGTGATCTGGGCGTGGAGATGGATTTGGCCCAGGTGCCGATCATTCAGAAGGATTTGATCCAGCGGTGCAGGAAGGTGGGCAAGACGGTGATCGTGGCGACGCAGATGCTTCAGAGCATGGTCGAGTCGCCGACGCCGACGCGGGCGGAGGCGTCGGACGTCGCCAACGCCATCTTCGACGGCACGGACGCCATCATGCTCAGCGGCGAAACCGCGGCGGGCAAACACCCGGACCTTGCGGCGGCGGCGATGGACCACATCGCGGCGGAGATCGAAGCGTATCTGCGCAAGCAGGCGGTGCAGGGCGAGCACCCGATGCCGGTGGTGCATATCCGCGAGTTGGATGCGGCACTGGCGCGGGGGGCATGGCAGGTGGTGCACTCGCTGGCGATCAAGGCGGTCGTCGTATTCAGCCGGGGCGGGGCCAATGCGCGGGTGTTCTCGAAGTTGCGCCTGCCGGTGCCGGTCGTCGCGCTGACGCAGGACCCGCGCACGGCGCGGCGGCTGTGCCTCTACTACGGGATCGTGCCGCGCCTCGTCAAAGCGCCGGACAACACCAACGCGCAGGTGCGATGCGTGACGGACATGATGCTCAAGCTGGGCATCGCCGGCCCGGGCGAACGCGTGGTCATCATCGGCGGAATCGCCGCCGACGGCGAACCCGTCGTCAGCTCCAACGCCATCATGGTTCATGAAATCACGGCGCATGGGCTTGATAGCTAAGGCGTCAGACGTCAGGTCTCAGCCGTCAGCCAGAGGGTATTCCGGCTGATCGCTGACCGCTGAAACCTGACACCTTCTTGTGATATCATGTCCGACCCTATGTTCAAGCAAGCGATTGATACGATGGCGGGTTTGATGCACGACGGCGGCTGGGTGATGTGGCCGCTGCTGGGATTGAGTCTGGTGGCGATGACGTTGATCGTCGAGCGCTCGTGGTTCTGGCTCGTCACCAATCGCCTCGGCCGGCGTTCGAAGTTCGAGCAGGTCGGTCAGCTATTGCGCAAAGGTGAACGGACGCGTGCGACCGCCATCGTCGATCGCGATCGTTCGGTGTACGGGCTGCTGCTTCAGCGGCTGCTTTCGGAGAAACCGACCGATGCGGCGGTGACCAATGCGATGGAGTCGATGCGGCCGGTGCTCGAACGGTTCATGGCGACGCTGGGCACGATCATCACCGCCGCTCCGATGCTCGGCATCCTCGGCACCGTCACCGGCATCATCCGCGCCTTCCATGTCCTTTCCGCCACCGACACCGTCACCGACCCGTCCAAGATCAGCGCCGGCATCGCCGAGGCGCTGCTGACCACCGTCGCCGGTCTGACCATCGCGCTGATCGTGCTCTTTCCCTACAACGCCTTCCGCGCCCAGATGGACCGCACGCTGGGCCTCATGAACGCCCTCATCGCCGCGGCGCAGGCGGAGCTCGATGAGGCGGGCAAGACGGACGAGCAGGCGCGCTCATAAAACGAAACGGTCCCGCCGCGCAAAAAAACACGGCCGAGGGCGGCCGTGCCACAGCGTTGTCAATGCGTCGATCGGCTTTTGCTTACTTCGTCGGATCAATCAGCCCCGGACCCGGCTTGGGGCCTGTCGCACCGGGAATGCTTCCGGGAGCGCCGGCGGCTTTGCGGGCTTGTTGAGCGGCGAATTGCTTGTTCAATTCGACATACGCGGCGCGCAGTTCCGACAGCGCCTGCGTGAGCAGCTTCGACTCGTCATCGCTGAGGTTGCCGTCGGTCTTCTTCTCGAGCACGCCCAGCAGGTCGATGTGCAGCTTGGCCAGATCGAGGTGTGCGATGCGCTGGCCTGTCATCGGATCGGGGATGACGCCCATGTAGAGCAGCGCCTGCGAGGCGAGTTGCTGAAGGAGCGTGTTGAAGTCAGCAGGCGGGAGTTGCCCGTGCGCGGCGCCGGTGTCGCGGGTTTCCTCGGCGAGTTTCTGTTTCTCGGCCTGGGCCTGGGCCTTCCAGTCCGAGTCGATGTGCAGGCCGGGCGCGTCGGGCTTGTTGGGATCGGGCATCGTAAGCACCTTCAAAAAGCATGGTTCATGTCGAACGAGGCGTCAGTATAGGCCGATTCACATATCGATGCACCCACGGCGGGTTGTCGGCGTATGCGTGGGCGCGATAGACTATTGAACACGCGGCCCCAACGGAGACTCGCCATTGCCGACGCCTCGTCCGATCCAACTCGCGCTGTGCCTGGCCGGGCTTGTATTCCTCGCCGTTCGCACATGCGCGTCGGCGGACCCGCTCGTCATGGACGCCATGGTTGGGCAGGTCAACGGCCGACCGATCTACGCCAGCGCCATCTTCAACGACATCGGCATCGAATCGCTGCAGCGGCTCGGCGAATCACAGCCGCGCCTCGTCTTCCGCGCTGAAGCCAAGAAGCTCATCGACGCCGACCTGCGCGCCCGCGTGCAGAACGCCGTGATCCTCGCGGAAGCGGAGCGTGGCCTGTCGGAGCGCGAGCAGCTCGGGCTGCTGGGCTATCTCAAAACGGAGCGTGAGCGCATCCTCGCCCAGTTCGGCGGCATCCTCGCCGACGCCGAAGCCGGGCTTCAACGCGAAAAGGGCCACGGGCTCGACGCTGAACTCGAAGCACGCCGCCAGCAGATCCTCACCGACAAATTCCTGCGCGACAAGCTTTATCCGAAGATTCATGTGTCCAAGCGCGATGTTGAGCGCTACTACCAGGACCACATCGCCGATTACCATCCGACGCCGATGGTCGAGCTGCGCGTGATTCTCGTGAAGGACGAGCGAACAGCGGATCAGGTCGACGCAGCGCTGAAGGCGGGGACCGAGTTCGAGGAAGCCGCACGCAAGTACAGCGTCTTCCGCGGAGCACAGGGCGGACTCATGGAAGCGTCCAAGCTCGACGGCCCGTTCGAGGAGTATCACGGACTGGCCTGGCCCGAGCTTAATGAGAAGGTGCGCACGCTGAGCGTGGGCCAGCGCACCGACCGCACGAAGATCGACATCGGCTACGGCTGGGTCGAGCTCGAAAAACTGGAGCGCGGCAAGTCCCGCACGCTGCAGGACGCCTATCTGGAAATCGAAAACGGTCTGCGCATGCAACAGTTCGGACTGCACAGCCGCAAGTACATGAACGAATTGCTCGAGCACGGCAACTACACGCCGGTCGATCAGATGTCCAACGCGCTGCTGGACGTCGCCATGTCGCGCTTCGCCCGGCCGCAGTGAAAAAGCCGTCGGCCATCAGGCGTCAGCCGTCAGAGCAATGGAAAATCCGGCTGACGGCTGATGCTGAAACCTGAACGCTTTGTACCGGAGAGCACCCGTTCCACACGAGCAGTTCGGCACATCGCTGGAGCCGGCCCTGCGCGGGACATGTGCGGATCGGTTGTCGACGATCCGATGGTTTCGCACGGACTGGCAGCGCGGCGGAGCGGTCACGGGCTTCTCAACATGGCGATGCGATGACGGCGTCGAGCGGGCGGCGGTGGTCAAGCTCCCCGTCCCGCCGCAGGAGCGCCGCTGGCTCGAACGCTTGTGCGGCGCGGCCGACGTGTGCGGCGCGGTCGTGCCCCATGTCTACGCCAGCGGGGAGCGGCTCGGCGGATACGACTTGGCATGGGTCGTGATGGAGCAATTGCGTCACGGCCCACTCGATCATACATGGAACGGCTCCGAGATCGACCTGCTCATCGAGGCGGCCGGCCGCTTCTACGCCGCCAGCGAGCAGTTCGCCGCCGACGCGCCGCCGCGCGATGAGAAGTGGGCGGATGTGCTCAAGCGGTCGCGCGACATGGTGCATCAGCAGATGCTGCCCGAAGGTCAGAAATGGAACGCGTCGATCCGGCAGCTTCAGAAGAAGCTCGCGAAGGTCATGAAGGTCTGGCATGCGCGCGACACGCAGCACTGGTGCCACGGCGATCTGCATCTGGGCAACGCCATGACGCTCGCCGCCCCGCCGCACGGGCCCGCCGTTCTGTTCGATCTGGCGCTGGTGCATACGGGGCACTGGGTTGAGGATGCGATCTATTTCGAGCATCTGTTCTGGTCGCATCCGCAGCGGCTCGGCGGGCGCGATGTCGTCAAGCTCATCGCCGAGCAGCGCCGCCATCATGGCCTGAAGCTGCAACCCAACTGGCCGCAGCTTGCCGCGATCCGCCGGGCGCTCGTCGCCGCCGCCGCGCCGCTCGAATGGAAGCATCGCCCCAACCCGGCGCACATGCATGCGTGTCTGCACGTGCTCGACCAATCGCTCGCCCATCTCTAATCCCCAGCCGGAGCATCGCCCATGCGGATCACCATCACCGATACGCCCCTTCACCTCGGACAGGCCGCCGCATCGAAAGCGATCGCCCATATCGAAACCGCCCTCGCCGCACGCGGCAAGGCCAACATCATCGTCGCCACCGGCGCCAGTCAGTTCGCCACGCTCGATCACCTCACCAAATCAATGTCGATCGACTGGTCGCGCGTGACGGGCTTTCATCTCGATGAATACCTGGGTTTGCCCATGTCGCATCCCGCTTCCTTCCGCGGGTATCTCAAGCACCGGTTCGTCGACCGCGTTCCCCTCGCCGCATTTCACTACATCAACGGCGACGCCTCCGATCCGCTCGCCGAGTGCGAACGCGCCGGCAAGTTGCTGAGGGCGCATCCGATTGATGTGGCGCTCGTCGGCATCGGCGAGAACGCGCACCTGGCTTTCAACGATCCGCCGGCGAATTTCGACACCGATGAGCCGTACATCATCGTCGATCTCGACGAGGCCTGCCGCAAACAGCAGCTTGGCGAGGGCTGGTTCCCGACGCTCGCCGACGTGCCCACGCGGGCGATTTCGATGTCGGTCACATGGATCATGAAAGCCGCCGCGATCGTCTGCTCCGTGCCCGACGAGCGCAAGGCCGAGGCCGTCCAGCGCAGCGTCGAAGGCCCCGTCTCCCCGCGCACCCCCGCGTCGATCCTTCAGCGCCATGCCAACCTCGACCTCTACCTCGACCGCGCCGCCGCGAGCCGGCTGACGAAGCGCCAATGACGCATGGCATGTTCAAAGATCGAACGAAGCGAGTTCCGCATAAACCGCCCCGCCCCGCTCCAGCACCGACTCCATCAGCACGACGCGCTCCACTTCGCAAATCACCGGCTCCGTCAACACCATTGACACGTCCGGCACATGACGCGGCGGCTTGCGGAATCGGCCCAGTGTCACATGCGGCCGATACGCCCGCCCTTCCCGACGAAAACCCACCGCCTCCATCGCATCCTCGATCTGGTCATACAACCTCATCACCGTCTCCGGCCGATCCATCTCCGCCGCCAATACGCGCGGCCGCCGCGCATCCGGCAGATACAACAGCCGTTCCGCCGCCAACTCAAACCGCCCCACTCCGCGTATCGCCTCCCGCACCGCCTCGATCACCCCCGGCAGATCAGGATCCTCCACATCGCCCAGAAACTTCACCGTGATGTGCAGGTTCTCCAACCCCGTCGGCCGCATCCCCTCGATGTCCAATCCGCGCAGCACATCCCCCATGTCCGCCCGCGTGATCGCATCCAGCGGCAGCGCGACGAAGCAGCGTTTGACGTGAAACTCCATACCTTCACTCCCCTCCCGTTGAGGGAGGGGCTGGGGGAGGGTGAATCGTATCAGTTAACTGCGGCTCCGAATCCGCGAAGTCCATCAACCGTCGAATCGCACGATGTCGGCGAATTCTTTGAGTCGATGATCGATGTCCGCCCGGCTGATTTCCATGAGCCGGTCGAGCGTGAACGATTCGATGTTGTAGCTGGCGACGATCGTGCCGTAGGCCAGCGCCCGTTTGATCGCCGGCAGGTCGACGCGGCCGGTGCTGGCGAGATAGCCCATCATCCCGCCCGCGAAGCTGTCGCCCGCACCGGTGGGGTCGATGACGTTCGCCGCCGGATACGCATGCAGCACCGCCACGCCGTCGGTGTGATTGAGCAGACACCCGTGCTCGCCCTTCTTGATCACCACGAACTTCGGCCCCATCTCGACGATCTTCTGCGATGCGACGACCATGTTGCTCTGACCCGTCAAAAGCTTCGCCTCCGAATCGTTGAGCACCAGCCCGTCGAGCTTCTTCATCAGCGCACCCAACTCGTCGCGCGCCGTGTTGATCCAAAGATCCATCGTGTCCGCCACGACCAGCTCGGCGTTCGGGAAATTCTCGAGTAGCGCCATCTGACCCAGCGGATGCGTGTTCGCCAGAAAGATGAACTTCGAATCGCGGAATCGGTCCGGCACCGGCGGGAGCGACTCGGCGAGCACATTCAATTCGACCGCCAGCGTGTCGCGATCGTTCATGTTCTCCTGATACTCGCCCGTCCAGCGGAACGTCCGGGCCCCGGCCCGCTTCTCAAGTCCCGCCGTGTCGATTTTGAAATGTTTGAACACGTTCATGTGCTCAGCCGGAAAATCCTCCCCGACTGCCGCCACGAGGCGCACGGGCGTGAAGAAAATCGCCGCCGCGGCGAAATAGACGCACGACCCGCCGAGCACATTCTCCGCGCGACCGGTGGGGGTGATGACCGTGTCGATCCCGATGCTTCCTGTGACGATCAGACTCATGATGGGTTGACTCTTAAGTTCGTTGACTCGTTAACTGGTTTTGCCCATCTGGCAGATGGTTTCGTATTGCGCCGCATCCAGCGGCATGACCGACAATCGCGACTGGCGGATCAATGCGATGTTCGCCAGCGACTTTTCCCCCTTGATCGCCGCGAGCGTGACGGGTTCAGCAAAGGGCATGACCGCCTTGACGTCGACCTGCACCGCCTTGCCCGCTTCGTCGCCCGGATCAGGGTATGCGGTCTTGGCGACCTCGACGATGCCGACGACCGCCTTGTCCGTCACCGAGTGATAGAACAGACAGCGGTCGCCCTTCTTCATCGCGCGAAGATTGATCGCCGCCTGCGCATTGCGTACGCCGCTCCAGTTCGTCGTCTTCTTCGGCGCCGCAACCTGATCGTCCCACGACCACGCGCCCGGCTCCGTCTTGATCAGCCAGTAGTTCATATTCCACCCGTTTAGCGAGCGGGCTTGCCCGCTGCCTCTCCCGAAAACTTCGCCAGACACGCATCAATACGATCCAGCGTCTTCTTTTGCCCAAGAATGTCCAGCGTCAAATCCATCGGCGGCGTCACCGCGCTGCCGCTAAGCGCCACGCGCAGCGGCTGCGCCACCTTGCCCATCCCGAGGACGCGCGTTTCGCAGAATGTCTTGATCAGCTCGTGCGCCGCCGCCCCATTGAACGGCGACAGCGCCGCCAACTCCTCACGAAACGCCTTGAGCAACGTCAGACCTTCGCCGTCGCCCTTGAGCAGATTCTTTTCGACCGCCTTCGGATCGAAATCGCTGATCGCCTCCGCCACGAAAAACGCCGCCATGTCGCACGCTTCGCTGAACACGCGCGTCCGCTCGTGATACGCCCCGGCGAGCTTCACGAACGCCGCCGCATCGAGCGCCGCCGCGAAGTCGGGCCGATAGGTTTCACACCATGCACGCCACGCCGCCGCGAACTCGTTGACGCTCATCGCGCGAATCGTATCGGCGTTGAAACTGATGAGTTTTTCCCGATCGAACCGCGCGTTCTTCTTACCCACGCGATCAAAATCGAAATGTTCACTCAGAAACACATTGTCAAACTTCTCAATATCATTGCCCGGATTCCACCCGAGCAGCGCCAGATAATTGCACAAAACCTGCGGCAGATAGCCGCTTTTCTGAAAGTCCGCCACATCGATTTCAGGCAGCGCGAGATTGAGTTCCTTCGCGATCGCCAAGGCGATTTCGATGTCGTCGGATTCCTTATTCATAAAAGCGTTCAAAGCGGAGGGGTCGAGACGGGGGGACTTAAGTCCCCCCGCCTGTGCCGCCGCGCGGGCGGCTTTCGCTTTGTCGCGTTTGGACATCTTGGAGCCGTCGGGGTTGAAGATGAGCGGGATGTGGGCGTATTTGGGGGAGGGGTAGCCAAGGGCCTGTTGCAGCGCGACGTGTTTGGGGGAGTTGGACAGGTGTTCCTGACCGCGGATGACGTGGGTCACGCCCATGTCGAAGTCGTCGACGACGACGGCGAAGTGGTATGTGGGGAAGCCGTCGCGTTTGCGGATGACGAAGTCTTCCGTCTGCCCGGCGGGGATGCGCACTTCGCCGAGCACTTCGTCGATGACGACGATGTCGTGATCGGGCATGCGAAACCGCACAGCCCCGTCATCTTCGTACGCCCGGCCGGCGTCGATCAATTTCGCAAGCGCGGCATTGTAAAGATCGAGGCGGCGCGACTGGCGGGGCTCGGCGCCCATGTTGTCCCAGTCGAGGCCGAGCCATGCCAGGTCATCGAGAATGGCGCGCTCGGCGGATTCGCTGGAGCGGACCTGATCGGTGTCTTCGATGCGGAGGAGGAATTTGCCGCCGAAGTGACGGGCGTAAGCCCAGTTGAAGAGCGCGGTGCGGGCGCCGCCGACGTGCAGATGTCCGGTCGGTGAGGGCGCGAAGCGTGTAACGACTTGTCCGGGGGTCGGTGAAGGCATGAGGGGCGATTGTAGCGGATGGATCAGCCCCCGTCCCGTTTCAGAAGCGCCATGGCGCCGCTTCCGGGGTCAGCCCTCGACGATTTCCAGGCGTTTCATGGCTTCGCGCTTGCCCAGGCCGCGCACGGCGACCCACTGCGCGAGCTGCTTCTGCCGGGGCTTGGACTTGCCGGCTTCCCAGTTATAGATCGTCAAGCCGGTCACGCCGACCAGCTTGCCGTAGTCGGCGGCGGAGATGCCCAGCTTGTCGCGATGGGACTTGACCCACTTGGGGCTGAAGCGGGCGCCTTCGGCGAGCTTGGCGGAAGGCGTGCGGACAATGCGGCGTTTTTCCTGACGCTCCAGAAAGCTCACCTGCCGGGTAAGCGACGCGACCTGGCGCTTCAGTTCGGCGATGCCGCGCCGGTGCTGGGCGGACAACTTCTTGAGCTGCGCCGTTTCGGACTTGAGCACGCGCTTGGATTGTTTGCGGATTTCCTCTTTGAGCAGGCCAGCGATATTTGCCATGGGGCTGTTCCTCTCCCGGAGTTTGGTTTTTGTGGTCCGTTATCGTAGCAGGCCCATCGATGTGGGCAAGTCAAGTGTGATAGATGAATACCTCTTAAATCGAGCAAAAGGCCCGAATTTGAGATTAACGCAAGAAATCTACGTTCGCGCGGCCAGCCCGGTTCAGGATTTATTCTGCACTTTGGCCCATGTATCGCGCAGCGTGGTGGTGCGGTTGAAGACCATGCGGTCGCCCTTCGTGTCGGCGTCAACGAGGAAGTAGCCGTGCCGCTCGAACTGCACGGCGTCGCCGGGGGCGAATGCGCGCAGACTCGGTTCGACCTTGGCGGTGACCACCTTGAGCGAATCGGGGTTGATGTTCTGAAGGTACGACTGACCTTCTGGCACATCTTCGGGGTCTTCCTTCGTGAAAAGATGGTCGTAGAGGCGCACTTGGACATCGAGGGCGTGGGCGGCGGAGACCCAGTGGATCGTGCCCTTGACCTTGCGGCCGTCGGGCGGCGCTTCGCCGCCGCGCGTGGCGGGGTCGTACGTGCAGTGCAACTCGACGACTTCGCCGGCGGCGTCCTTGATGACCTGCGTGCAGGTGATCCAGTAGCCATAGCGCAGCCGCACCTCGCGCCCCGGGCCAAGCCGGAAGAATTTGCTCGGGGGGTTCTCCATGAAGTCCTCGCGCTCGATGTAGAGCACCTTCGAGAACGGCACATCGCGCGAGCCGGCGGCGGGGTCTTCGGGATTGTTCACCGCGGGCATCGTCTCGGTCTGGCCCTCGGGGAAATTCGTGATGACGACCTTGAGCGGATTGAGCACCGCCATGGCGCGCCGCGCGGTGCGATTGAGCACTTCGCGGACGTGGAACTCGAGGCGGGCGAACTCGATGGTGTTGTCCCGCTTGGCGACGCCGATCCCGTTGCAGAAATCGCGGATGGCCTGAGCCGGGTACCCGCGGCGGCGCATGCCCGAGAGCGTCGGCATGCGCGGATCGTCCCAGCCGGCGACGTGCTTTTCCTGCACCAACTGAAGCAGCTTGCGCTTGGACATGACGGTGTACGAGAGGTTGAGCCGGGCGAATTCGATCTGCTGCGGATGATGAATGCCAAGCTGCTCGATGAACCAGTCGTAGAGCGGGCGGTGGTCTTCGAACTCGAGGGTGCAGATCGAATGCGTGATGCCTTCGATGGAGTCGGACTGGCCGTGCGCGTAGTCGTACATGGGGTAGATGCACCACGCGTCGCCGGTGCGGTGATGGCGGGCTTTCAAAATGCGGTACATCACCGGGTCGCGCAGGTTGACGTTCGCGGCGGCCATGTCGATCTTGGCGCGGAGGACGTGCGAACCATCGGGAAATTCGCCGTTTTTCATGCGATCAAACAGCGCGAGATTCTCCTCAACGCTGCGATCGCGGAACGGTGAGGGCGTGCCGGGTTTTGTCAGCGTGCCGCGCGTCTGGCGTATCTGCTCGGCGGTCTGATCGTCGACGTAGGCAAGTCCTTTGACGATCAGTTCGACCGCCCATTCGTAGAGCTGCTGAAAATAGTCGGAGGCGTAGTATTCGTGTTTGCCCCATTCGAAGCCGAGCCACTGAACATCGCGCTTGATGGAGTCGATGTACTCCTGCTCCTCCTTGACGGGGTTGGTGTCGTCGAAGCGGAGGTGGCAGCGCCCGTCGTTCTCTGCGGCGAGGCCGAAGTTGAGGCAGATTGACTTGGCGTGCCCGATGTGCAGATAGCCGTTGGGTTCGGGAGGAAAGCGCGTGATGACATTGCCGCTGTTTTTGTCGGCGCGGCGGTCGTCGGCGATGATCTGGCGGATGAAGTCTGGGGACTTTGACTCGGCTGTCGTCATGGGGAAACTCGAAACGCGATGGTCGTGAGGCGAAATCCGGAAGAAGCGCGGGGCGTTGCCCCGCCGCTAAACGTGGATCGTGATGGGTATTTTGCAGTTACCCGATGCCGCCTTTTTGGCCGGAGGAGTTGGAGAATTTGCTCAGTAGGGCGCCGAGGGATTCGCCGGTGCGCGCCTTTTTGGTGTCCTTGACGACGTATTTGGCGAGGTCTTCCTTGCTGGTCGTTTCGGTGGTGTTGTGGACATCCTTGGCGGTCAGGGCGCGAATGGACAAACCGATGCGATGCTTGCGCGGGTCGACTTCGGTGATGCGGGCGGTGACCTGCTGGCCGACTTTGACGGCCTGTTCGACCCGGTCGACGCGCTGATCGGAAAGCTGGCTGATATGGATCAGGCCTTCGACGCCCGGCTCGAGCTCGACGAAGGCGCCGAAGGCGGCGAGGCGGGTGACGGTGCCGGTCAGGTCAGCGCCCTGGGCGTAGCGGGCTTCGATGCCCTGCCACGGATCGGGGCCCGCCTCCTTGATGCTCAGCGAGATGCGATCGCCCTCTTCAGAGACCTTGAGCACTTTGACGGTGACTTTCTGCCCGACGCTGAGCACATCGGCGGGATTCTCGATGCGCTGATAGCTGATGTCGGAGACATGCACGAGGCCGTCCACGCCCGGGACGAGTTCGACAAATGCGCCGAAGTTCTGCACGCGGCGGACGACGCCTTCGCGCGTCTCGCCGATCTGAATCGTCTTGACAAGCTCCTTGCGGTTGGCGGCTTCCTCGACTTCAAGCACCGCGCGACGGGAGAGCACGATGCGCTTGCGCTTGCGGTCAAGTTCCATGACCTTGCAGCGGAGTTTCTTGTTGACGTAAGGCGTCAGATCCTCGACGCGGCCGAGCTCGATCTGGCTCACGGGCATGAACGCCCGCTGATTGGCGACCTTCAGTTCGAGCCCGCCGGTGTTCATGCCGACGACCATCGCGTCGATGATCTGATCCTTGGCGAGGGTCTTCCAGTCGGCCTTGCCGGCACCGCCGGGGATGAGCAGGCGGAGGAGGCCTTCGCCGGGGATGACTGAGTCGACGATGAACTCGATGCGATCGCCGACGCGGGGTTTTTTGTGGAACTGATCGAGGGCGCAGACGCCTTGTTCCTTGGCGCTGAACTCGACGTAGACTTCGTTGTCGCGGATGCCGGCGACGGTGCCGAAGCGGGCGCGCGGGTCGGCTTCGTCCTCGGGGACGGCGGCGGACTTGCGGGGAGGGGCGTCCGCCTGCATGAGTTCTTCGATGGTCTGATCGCCCAGCGCGTCGGCAATCTCTTTTTCGAGCTGCGCATCGAGCGGGGTGGGCGACGATGAGGATGACTCGGTCATGGGTCGTTGCGTTCCTGTAGGGATACCTCGGGGCGCGTTTCAAGGCGCATAGACGAGCCATATCTTACCCCGGATCGGCCCAATTCACCAAGCGGCGGGCGATCGGGCGGATGCGGTAGGACAGGAATGCGAAGAAAAGGCGGATTCAGCGCGGGCGTTTGCCGCCGATGGTCAGGTTCATGGGTCGGGAGACGGTGGGCTTTTTCGGCGCTTCGTCCTCGCAGCAGCCGCGCTTGCCGCGGACCTTGCGCCAGGCCAGATAACCGAGGTATCCGGCGGCGGCGAGGACGACGAGACTGACAACGAGGTTGTCGAGCATATGGCATTCTAGCCGAAGAGCGCCGTGCCGATCTGATATGTCGCCACGGCTCCGATCCATGCCAGCACCGTCATGTACACGAACACGAACAGCGACCATTTCCACGCCGACTCGCGCGCGATGACGGCGAGCGTCGCGCCGCATTGCATGCACAGGGCGAAGAAGACCATGATGGCGAAGCTGACGACGGGTGTGAACACGGCCCGGCCGTCGGGCCATTTGGAATCCGCCATGACCTTTCGCAGATTCTCCGAGTCCTCATCGACGTCGCCGCCCTGCTGATAGAGGATGCCGAGCGTGGCGATGATCGTTTCGCGGGCGGGGAAGCTGGACAGGACGCCGACGGTAATCTTCCAGTCAAAACCCGCCGGCGCGAAAATCGGCTGCACGATTTTGCCCATGCGGCCCATGTAGCTCTGCTCCAGGTACGCCGCGTCCAGATCGTCCGCCAACTCGCCGTCGATCAGCTTGTCGGCGTCGGCGCTGGACACATGATGCTCGGCGGCGATCCGCTGCACGAGATCGGCGCGCACCGAATCGGGGCGGGGGAAGTACGTCAGCGCCCAGATGATGACGGTCATGGCGAGAATGATGGTGCCGGCGCGGAGAAGAAATTCGCGGGCGCGAATCCACATGCGCCAAAGCACATCCGCCATCGCCGGGACACGATACGGCGGCATCTCCATCACGAACGTCGACGCCCGGCCCTTGAACACGAGCTTGTTGAGCACGAAGGCGATCGGCAGCGCGACGATCAGGCCCACGAAATGCATGACGAACAGGGCGAAACTCGCCCAGAAGGCGCCGTACTTGGGTTCGATGAACGCGCCGATGAGCAGGATATAGACGGGCAGTCGCGCGGAGCAGCTCATCAGCGGCGCGATGAGGATCGTGGTGAGCCGGGCTTTGGGGTCTTCGATGGTGCGCGTCGCCATCACGCCGGGGATGGCGCACGCGTAGCTGGACAACATGGGCACGAAGCTTTTTCCGCTCAGGCCGCACCAACTGAAGAGTTTGTCCATCAGGAAGGCGGCTCGGGCCATGTAGCCGGTGTCTTCGAGGAGGGAGATGAAAAAGAAAAGGATGAGGATTTGCGGGAGAAACACGAGGACGCCGCCGACGCCGGCGATGATGCCGTCGGCGACGAGGTCGGCGAGGACGGGCGTGCCGGCGAGCGCCTGGCGCGCCCAGTCGCTGAGCACGGAGAAGCCCGCGTCGATCATGTCCATGAACGGGGCGGCGAAGCTGTAGATGGACCAGAAGACGAAGTACATCACGGCGATGAAGACGACGAGCCCGGCGATGCGATGCGTCAGAATCTGATCGATCGATTCGGTGCGCGTCACGGGGCGCTCGGTTGGATGATGCACGGCGTCTTCAAGCTGCTCCGCGAGGTAGCCGTAGCGCAGGATCGACTCGGCGTGCAGCGTTTCGAGATGGGCCTGGTGCAGAAGTTCGTGCGCCGAGGCGAGCGTTTTGTGCCGCGGCTCGGCGGACCAGTGCAGGCGGTCGGCGATGGACGAATCGATGTCGAAAAGAAGGCGCAGCGCCTCGGCGCGTTCGATGGGGGTCCCGGTTTCGCGTCGCACCCCTTGAGCGATCAGGTCGGCCGCCGCCTCGACCGCCGGGGGCCAGGTCATGCGATGCGGCTTGGGCGGATGGTTCAGCGCCGCCGCGATCGCGGCGCGCAGCTCCGTCACGCCCTCGTTGCGATTTCCCACCGTCGGGATCACCGGGACGCCCAGCCGTTCGGACAGGAGCGGCAGGTCGAGCGTGATGTGCTGCTCCTTCGCGGCGTCGATCATGTTGAGAGCGACGACAATCGGCAAGCCCGTGTCGGCGACCTGCGAGGCGAGGAAGAGATTGCGGATCAGGTTCGTCGCATCGACGACGCAGACGACCAGGTCGGGGCGTCGCATGCCCGATAGATGACCGGTCAGAGCATCGATGACGACGCGTTCGTCGGCGGAGATGGCGGCGAGACTGTACGTGCCGGGCAGGTCGATGATCGTGACGGTCTGATCGCCGCATCGGGCGGAGCCGGATTTCTTTTCGACGGTCACGCCGGGGTAGTTGCCGACGCGCTGGCGTGCGCCGGTGAGGCGATTGAAGAGCGTGCTTTTGCCGGTGTTGGGATTGCCGACGAGGACGACCTCGGCGTGGTCGGTGTGAGTGAGCGGCGGTTGGGGAGAGGCGGTGGTCACGATCGATTCCGTTTGTCGTGCGGGAAAGTCAGAGGGGTGTGACCGCCAGTGCGGCGGCTTCGACGCGACGCAGACTCACGCGCGAGCCGCGCAGTTCAACCGTCAGCGGATCACCGAGCGGGGCGACGGCGATGACCTTGAAGCTCGATCCGGGCAGGAGTCCCATGGCGAGCAGGCGCTGCGTCAAAACGCCATCGCCGTCGACTTTGTCGATGCGTCCCGATTGACCGGTCTTCATTTGATCGAGCGTCATCACCGATGGCTCATCGGCGCTGCGACTTAGCGCCGGGACAGTCGGGGCGATAACACGCCGACGCGGCCGGCTGACCGCAGTGACAGATCTTCACACCCGCCAGCGCACTGCGGGACAGCGCCAGGCAGCAACCGTCGAAACGGATCATCACCGGGTCGTGATTAGTCATGACCTCCACGATCGTCCCCTCGCGCAGCCCCATGCGACGCAGATCGCGAGCGCACTGCGGCTCGGAGGCCATGCAGAGAATCTGCCCCCGTGTCCCGCGTTTGGCTGTCTGAAGCGAATCGAGCATGGGGTCGGAACCTTGTATCGCTGTTGAGAAGCAGTCTCAACTGCAAGGAATCTTAAGCTTGGCGGAGCCAGCCGTCAAGCGGTCGAGGCACCATTTTAAGACAAGATTGTCTAAAATTGCAAGTCCCTCCGCGTGGAAGGCCGATGAGGGTTTCGGTGAGTTAAACGGGCATTTGGCAGTCCCGATTGCATCGGTATAATGCTTGTGACGTTTATCACAATGTGCTTTGGAGTGACCGATGGGCATTGAACTGGCCGCCGACAATTTCATCACCACGCAGTTGCGGGCGGTCGTGAACTGGGCCCGGCGCTCGAGCATGTGGCCCCTGCCGTTCGCCACGGCCTGCTGCGGCATCGAGTTCATGGCCACCGCGTGCAGCCGGACCGACCTCGCCCGCTTCGGTGCGGAAGTCGCACGATTCTCCCCGCGTCAGGCCGACATGCTCGTGGTCGCCGGCCGCGTGAGCGTCAAGATGATGCCCGTCCTGCAGCGCATCTACGAACAGATGACCGAGCCCAAGTGGGTGATCTCCATGGGTGCCTGCGCCTCGACCGGCGGCGTGTTCGACACCTACGCCGTCGTGCAGGGCATCGACCAGTACATCCCCGTCGACGTCTATGTGCCCGGCTGCCCGCCCCGTCCCGAAACGCTCATGGAGGGCATCATGACCCTACAGCGCATCGTCGACGAAGACGGTCTGCCCCCGCGCGGCGGCAAACGCCGCCCGCTCCAAATCGCCATTCAGCCCACGCACGAAGTCCGCCCTCAACCGGTCCCGCTCACCGTCGGCACGACCTGAGCGAACTAACCGACAATCCGACGGTCGAGATCTTCCGGGGGGTCACGCGAATCGTCGATCGTGAAACGTCGTCGTTTTGCTTGATGTTCAACAGAGTCAGGGAATCACAACCGCATGACCACCTCCGCCGCACCTACGCGTCATCGCAAACTCATCGAATGGGTCGATGAAGTCGCCAAGCTTGTCACGCCCACCGATGTGCATTGGTGCGACGGGTCCGACGCCGAGTACGACCAGCTCGCCGCCCGGCTCGTCGCCGCCGGCACCTTCCGCAAGCTCAACGAAGCCAAGCGGCCCAACAGCTATCTGGCCTGGTCCGATCCCGCTGACGTCGCGCGCGTCGAGGATCGCACGTTCATCTGCTCGCTCAAAAAAGAAGACGCCGGCCCGACGAACAACTGGACCGATCCCGCCCAGATGAAAGCCAAGCTCACCGCGCTCTTCAAAGGCGCGATGGCCGGGCGCACCATGTACGTCATCCCCTACTCGATGGGCCCCGTCGGCTCGCCCATCGCGCACATCGGCGTGCAGATCACAGATTCGGCCTACGTCGTGTGCAACATGAAGATCATGGCGCGCATCGGCACCCCGGTGCTCAAAGTGCTCGGCGAGGACGGGCCGTTCGTGCCGGGACTGCATAGCGTCGGCTACCCGCTCGACAACGGGCGCGACGATGTGCCCTGGCCCTGCAACTCGCAGGACAAGTACATCGTGCACTTCCCCGAGTCGCGCGAAATCTGGTCATACGGCTCGGGCTACGGGGGCAATGCGCTGCTGGGCAAAAAATGCTTCGCGCTGCGCATCGCATCGGTCATGGCGCGCGATCAGGGGTGGATGGCCGAGCACATGCTCATCCTCAAACTCACCAGCCCCGAAGGCGAAGTGAAGTACATCACCGGCGCCTTCCCCTCCGCCTGCGGCAAGACAAATCTCGCCATGCTTGAGCCCACGCTGCCGGGATGGAAGGTCGAGACGGTCGGCGACGACATCGCATGGATGAAGTTCGGCAAGGACGGCCGGCTCCGCGCGATCAATCCGGAAGCCGGTTTCTTCGGCGTCGCGCCGGGCACGAGCGACGAAACCAATTTCAACGCCATGCGCTCCTTCGACAAGAACGCGATCTTCACGAACGTCGCCCTGACCGACGACGGTGATGTGTGGTGGGAAGGTCTGCGGGCGGTGCCGCGGCATCTGGTCAACTGGCTCGGTCACGACTGGCACCCCGGCGATGCTGAGAAAGCAGCGCATCCCAATTCGCGCTTCACCGCCCCGGCCAAACAGTGCCCCGTCATCGCCCCCGAATGGGAGGACCCCGAAGGCGTGCCGATCGACGCCATCCTTTTCGGCGGACGCCGCGCCAGCACGCAGCCGCTCGTGCTCGAAGCGTTCGACTGGACGCACGGTACGTTTCTCGCATCGACGATGGCGTCGGAAAAGACCGCCGCCGCGGCGGGGAAAGTCGGCGAGCTGCGCTTCGATCCGATGGCGATGCTGCCCTTCTGCGGATATCACATGGGTGACTACTGGCAGCACTGGCTGGACATGGGCGCGCGCGGCGGGGCGAAGATGCCCAAGATTTTCTACGTCAACTGGTTCCGCAAGAGCGCGTCGGGCAAATGGCTCTGGCCCGGCTTCGGGGAGAACAGCCGCGTGCTCAAGTGGGTCTGTCAGCGGTGCGACGACAAGGCCCAGGCGATTGAAAGTCCGATCGGTCTGCTCCCGGCGGCGGGCGATCTGGACCTCGCCGGTCTGAACATCGCGCCCGAGAACCTCGCTGAGCTTCTTTCCGTCAAGACCGACGAATGGCGGGCGATGATCCCGCAGCTCGAAGCGCACTACGCCAAATTCGGCGACAAACTTCCGGCGGCGCTGCGTGAGCAATTGATGAATCTTGAAATACGGCTCCAACGCGCTTGAATCAGGCGGACCGCGTCAGAAGATTTTCTGATAAGAAGAACATCTTCTATTCGCACGACTCATATTTTGCGCTTCATTTTGAGGCGATTGTCCGCTAGAATCCCAACGACATTTCCTTGAAGATAGGATCACGTATGCCCAGTGTGGAAAACATGCCGTCGTTCGCCCTGCCCGCGGAGGTTCAGGACATTCTCGCCGCCGCTCCCTCGTTCATCGTCGGCGAAAGCACGGAGCAACTGCTCGAGCTGGCCGTGCGCGATGCCGGGCCGGACGGGTATCACGAAGTCTGGTACGACGTACCGGGGCAGGGTCGCGTACTCGAAGCCAAGGCGTGCAAGGTCCGCAACGGCATCGCCGCCAACTACATCGACCCGTACATGCGGCGGCGTGATCCGGATTGCATGGTGATCGGCGACATGCAGCCGACCAACAAGCCGCGCTACATGGATCGCTTCAACAAGCCCTTTGACGAGCTGCGTCAGGAAACCTTCGACTGGCTCAAGACGCAGGACCTGGCGATCTTCCCGTTCATGGCCGGCTCCAAACAGCACGGGATGCACGCCGTGGTCGTCGCCCCGGCGAACGCGGGCTTTTTCGCGCTGGGGCTCGCCATGCTTCAGGGCATCCTCGGCCCCGACGAGATTCCCGACGACTTCTCGCCGCGCGCCGTCATCTACGTCGCCCCGCCTTTCCGTCATACGCACTTCGACGGCAAGCAGCTTGTCGTGCACAACCGCCGCAAGAATCTGCACGAACTGTTCAGCTACAACCTCTACCCCGGCCCCAGCGCCAAGAAGGGTATCTACGGCGTATTGATCAACCTCGGTGAAGCCGAGCACTGGGTCACCGCGCACTGTTCGACCGTCCAGGTCGTCACGCCCTACGACAACAAAGTCACCATCATGCACGAAGGCGCCTCCGGCGGCGGCAAGAGCGAAATGCTCGAAGAGGTTCACCGCGAACGCGACGGCCGTCTGCTGCTCGGCCGCAATGTCGTCACCGGCGACGAGCGCATGATCGTCATCCCCCGCACCTGCGAACTTCGCCCCGTCACCGACGATATGGCCCTGTGTCATCCGTCGATTCAGCGCAACGACGGACGGCTGACGCTCATGGACGCCGAGGACGCATGGTTCATGCGCGTCAATCATCTCGGCCACTACGGCACGGACCCGCACCTCGAAGCCGTCACGATTCAGCCCAAGGCCCCCCTGCTGTTCCTGAACATCGACGCCGTGCCCGGCTCCACCGCGCTGGTGTGGGACCACATTGAGGACGAGCCCGGCAAGCCGTGTCCCAATCCGCGCGTCGTTCTGCCGCGCCATATCGTACCCGGCGTCGTCAATCATCCCGTCTCCGTCGACATCCGAAGCTTCGGTGTCCGCATGCCTCCATGCACCAGCAAGGCCCCGACCTACGGCATCGCCGGTCTGATGCACCTGTTGCCCGCTTCCCTCGCATGGCTCTGGCGTCTCGTCGCCCCGCGCGGACACGGCAACCCCAGCATCGTCGGCGGGGAATCCATGGCCTCCGAAGGCGTCGGCTCCTACTGGCCCTTCGCCACCGGACGACGCGTCGATCAGGCCAACCTCCTGCTTCGACAGATCATGTCCACGCCCAAAGTCCGCTACGTGCTCATCCCCAATCAGCACGTCGGCGCGTGGAAAGTCGGCTTCATGCCCCAGTGGATCGCCCGCGAATATCTCGCCCGCCGCGGCGGCGCCAAATTCACCAATGAGCAGATCGTCCCCGCGCGATGCCCGCTGCTCGGCTACGCCATGAAGACCCTCATGGTCGAAGGACAGACCATCGGCAACTGGTTCCTCCGCACCGAAACCCAGTACGAAGTCGGCGAGGAAACCTACGACAAGGGCGCTGACATCCTTCAGACCTTCTTCAAGGACCAGCTCAAGAAGTTCATCGAGCCCGACCTCGATCCCAACGGCAAGAAGATCATCGAGTGCTGCCTCGACAATGGCAAACTCGAAGACTACCTCGGCCTCATCAGCGCCGAACCGGTCATCGAAGATTCGCCCTACTATTGATCGGCGAACGAAACTTAAGAATCACCAACGCCCCGAAGCATCGCTTCGGGGCTTTTTTGCTGTCGCGATTCGCAGCGCCACCGGGCCGCCGCATCAGTTTGAACATCAGGCCGATGGATGATGCGGATGATGCAGCGCCCGTCGTCGGCAATGTGTACCCATCGTGCGTTCGCGCGCCGCAGCCGCTCGTTTTCGCAGCAGCCCGCCCATCGCCCTGCGCGCTTACGCAGCCGCACAGCCCTGCGACAATCCGCTTTTTCCTCGGCGAAAATGCGTGTTTTTGTTTCAACCTTGTAACGAAAACTTCTACAATGGCATCGCAGTGGGTGTTCAGCAAGCAACCCACAACCCTTTTCCTCTTTGAAGGAGTATCCGCCATGAAGACTTTCCTGACCGCCGCCGTGATCGTCGCCGCCGCCTTCTCCGCCCCGGTTTTCGCCGGCACCCACGCCACCGTGCTCCGCGTCAACCAGCAGCAGGCCATGGCCCAAGGCAACCAACAGGCGCCCTACGCCCTGACCGGCAAGGCCCAGCACCTCGTGCCTCCGCAGCGCGACGCCCTCGACGCCCGCGTCCTCGCCGGCGGCCGCAACGCCCACTGATCAGCATCAGTGTCGGCAATACATACGATGACATGACAAAGAAGCCCACGGTGCTCCACCGTGGGCTTCTTTATTGAAATCAAAACAGAAAATACCGCTGCGCCAATGGCAACTTCGTCGCCGGTTCACACATCAGTTCCACCCCATCCGCTTTGACACGATAAGTCTCCGGATCAACTTCAATCCGCGGCGTGGCGTCGTTGAGTTTCATGTCCGCCTTCGTGAGTTTGCGGCAGTCCTTGATCGCTTCGACGCGCTTCGTCAGCCCATACTTCGTCGCCACATCGTCGTCCGCCGCCGCCTGACTCACGAACGAGATGCTGCTGTGCCCCAGCGCCCGCCCGCGCGCGGCGAACATCGGGCGCATCGACACAAGCTGCGGCGTCGGAATCGACGCGTTGGGGTCGCCCATCTGGGCCCACGCGATATGCCCGCCCTTGATGACGATCTCCGGTTTCGCCCCGAACATTGACGGCTTCCACAACACCAGGTCCGCGAACTTGCCGACTTCGACGGAGCCGATCAGATGCCCCATGCCGTGCGCGATCGCCGGGTTGATCGTGTATTTGGCCACGTAGCGTTTGATCCGAGCGTTGTCGTGCTCCGCCGGATCGCCGGCGAGCGCCCCGCGCTGATCCTTCATTTTGCTCGCCGTCTGCCACGTCCGCGTCACGACTTCGCCGACGCGGCCCATCGCCTGGCTGTCCGACCCCATGATCGAAAACGCGCCGATGTCATGCAGAATATCCTCGGCGGCGATCGTCTCGCCGCGGATGCGCGACTCGGCGAAGGCGACGTCCTCGGGCAGATTCTTATCAAGGTGGTGACAGACCATGAGCATGTCCAGGTGCTCGTCCATCGTGTTGACCGTGAACGGGCGCGTCGGATTCGTCGAGCTGGGCAAGACATTCGGCTCGCCGCAGACGCGGATGATATCGGGCGCGTGTCCGCCGCCGGCGCCTTCGGTGTGATACGTGTGAATCGTGCGCCCCTTGAACGCCGCGATCGACGCTTCGACGAAGCCCGATTCGTTGAGCGTGTCGGTGTGAATCGTGATCTGCACATCCATCTCGTCCGCCACGCCGAGGCAGCAGTCGATCGCCGCCGGCGTCGTGCCCCAGTCTTCATGAAGCTTGAGCCCCACCGCCCCCGCGCGCACCTGCTCCGGCAGCCCCAGCGGCACCGCCGTATTGCCCTTGCCGAGAAACCCGAAGTTCATCGGGATGTCGTCAGACGCGCGCAGCATCATGGCGATGTTCGCCGCGCCCGGCGTGCAGGTCGTCGCGCAGGTTCCCGTCGCCGGACCCGTCCCGCCGCCGACGAGCGTCGTCAGCCCCGATGCGATCGCTTCGTCGGCGATCTGCGGGCAGATGAAGTGAATGTGCGTGTCGAGTCCGCCGGCGGTCAGAATCAATCCTTCGCCCGCGATCGCTTCGGTCGTCACGCCGACGACCATGTTCTTCCCCACGCCCGGCATGACATCCGGGTTGCCCGCCTTGCCGATCCCGACGATGAACCCGTTCTTGATGCCGACGTCGGCTTTGTAGATGCCGGTGTAGTCGACGATCAGGGCGTTGGTGATGACATAATCGAGCGCGAGATTCGGGTCGCCGCCGGCCCGCTGGCCCATGCCTTCGCGCAGCACTTTCCCGCCGCCGAATTTGCACTCGTCGCCGTAGACCGTCATGTCCTTTTCGACCTGAAGCATGAGCGACGTATCCCCGAGACGGAGTCGATCGCCTCTCGTCGGGCCGAACATCTCGGCGTAGGCGCTGCGCGGCATCTTGTATGACATGAATAGCTCCCGCGCCGGTCAGGCCGGCGAATGTCCGAATTTTTCCGCGGCGACACGCTTGAGCATCGCGGCGCGCCCCGCTTCGCTCACCGGTCCGACGCCCAGATTGTTGCCCCCATTGATCACCTGCTCGCCCGCAATCGCCACCAGCGAAACCGTCTTCGTCTCGCCCGGCTCGAACCGCACCGCCGTCCCCGCCGGAATATCGAGTCGCATCCCGTACGCCGCGCCGCGATCGAACACCAGCGCCGCGTTCGTCTCCCCAAAGTGATAATGCGAACCGACCTGCACCGGACGATCGCCGGTGTTGGTCACCTTGAGCGTGCACGTCGGCCGACCGGCATTGAGCTCCAGCTCGCCCGCCATCGCCGTGCATACACCGGGCGTCAGCATTTCCTTCTCATCCCCGAACGCGCTCAGCTCGGGCACCGGCAGAAAACTGCCGTACAGCGCCAGCTTCAGGTCGCCGTTCTCCGCCGCGATCGGATGGTGAATCGTGACCAGCTTCGTGCCGTCCGGAAACGTCCCCTCGATCTGCACCTCATGAATCATCTCGGCGACGCCGGGCATAACCTGCCGCCTCCCGAGCATCCGCCGACCCAAATCCATCAACTCCGCCACGCGCTTCCCGTCACGGATCATCTCCATGACCTGCGTGGCGAGCAGCGCGATTGCTTCGGGATAGTTGAGCCGCACGCCGCGGGCCAGTCGCTTCTGCGCGACGAAACCCGCCTGGTGCAGCGTCAGCTTTTCGATTTCACGCGGCGTCAAATGCATCGCTGATCCTCGTCAAAAGGAACGCCAATCCAACCTTACCACTTCCGATCCCACGGCCCCGCCCCCAACAGCCGATTCAAAAATCCAACCTCCGCCCGAATCGCGTGCCCCACTTCCTCCGTCGTCCGCCCTGCGATCCGCATCACCGCCCCCCACTCAAACAAGCTCGCCATCGCACACGCCGACGCGCCGCGCACGAGCGGCTCGCTCGCGTTCCGCTCGCACATCGCCTTCGCCTGATCGCGCAGCTTTTCGCCGATGAGCATCAGCGTGGCGAAACAGTGCGACGCGCCCGCGGCGTGCATCGCATCAATCGGGCTGGCGCTCTGATCAAGCCGCAGCCGGTCGAACACGATGCGCTTGCCGCCGAGCGTCACCTCGTTGCGACTGTCGTATCGGTCGAACGCCCATCGCTCCCCGCGGGCCGCCCGGCCGCTGGTGATCCAATCCAACAGCACCAGCGATCCGCCCGCTTCGATATCGAACCGCTGCCGCTGCTCGTACACCGCCTGCGCAAAACACACGATCGGGTCGGGCATCACGACAAGCAATCCATCGTCCCCGATGCGGGCGTGCATCGTCTGCTTCGCCCCGCGCTCGCCCTGCCGGTGATACACCTTCGTCGACGCCTGCGTCATCAGTACGCCCGTCGCCCCCTCGCCGATCGTCACGTCCAGTTCGATCGCGTCCCCCGCGACGAGCCCGCCGCCGAAGCTGCTGACATACACCCACGCCGCCGGTCCGGGCCTGCGCGGGCATAGCAATTTGAGCGGGGCCGTCCCGCGAAGACGCACAATCGCCGACCGCCCCGCCACCTGTTCGATCGCAATCTCGCCCGCACTGACCTGCGAGCGCGACGCGTCTTCCGCTTCGCCGCCGGCGCTGCGGGTATGTCGGCCCAACTCGATATCGCGCGACTCCAACAGCGTCACTTGACCGCTCCGTCAATGCGTATGGTCCACACCCGTCGCATGCTGCCACGCATGCAGCACATGATGCGCAATGTCCCGCACGCCGTTGCCATGCCTGATGCTGCCCATGATGAACGGCCCGTCGCCGCGCATCTTCTTCGCATCCCGATCCATCACCGCCAAGTCCGCCCCCACCGCCGCCGCGAGGTCGATCTTGTTGATCACCAAAAGGTCCGCCTGCGTAATCCCCGGCCCGCCCTTGCGCGGAATCTTGTCGCCCCCCGCCACGTCGATCACATAAATGGTGTAATCCGCCAGCTCTCGGCTGAAATGGGCCGCCAGATTGTCCCCGCCCGATTCGCAGAAGAGCATCTGCGGATGAAACTGCTGCGTGAGCTTCTCCAGCGCGATGATGTTCGGCGTGATGTCCTCGCGGATCGCCGCATGCGGGCATCCGCCGGTCTCGACCGCCGCGATGCGCTCCGCCGGCAACGCCTTGTTCCGCACGAGAAACTCCGTGTCCTCGCGCGTGAAGATGTCATTGGTCACCACCGCGATGTTGTAATCATCCCGCAACAGCTCGCAAAGCTTGAGCACCAGCGCCGTCTTGCCCGACCCGACCGGCCCGCCGATGCCGACCGTGAACGACCGGCGGGTAAAGTCACGGTTGGCGAGCATCTCGCCCCGCTCGTGGTAGTGACCGGGATGGTCCATGTGTTCGTGCTCATGATCGTGACCGGCGTGCATATGCATGGTGCGCCTCCCTTAGGATTGAAACAGCCGCGAGTACAGACGATCCTGCCCGCCTTGAAGAATGTCCATCAGCGGCGCCGTCTGACACGCATCAGCCGGGCCCAACCCCGCCGACTGCGCAGAGACTGATCGCGCCGCGCCTTCCAGTTCCCTTTGCAAAGACTGTGCCTCGAAAGGCCCGACGATGTTCAGGCGCGTCCCCGCTGACAGCAGACCGCGCACCGTCGTGAACAGAAACAGATCGCGCGTCCGCTCCAGGTCGAGACCCACCGCCTGTCCCAGCACGCCGAACACGCACGCCAGATGCCCCGGCGTCCGCTCCTGGCGCGCCATCGCTTCGATGCGCGTCAGCTCTTCGCTGCGGTACACCATCGATGTGCTCCGCAAAAGCGCGCCGCCCTGCCGCCGGCTCGCGCGATTGGCGACGTGATTGAGCAGCATGGCGTCGCAATGCGCATCGTGTTCCTGGAAGTTTTGGGAATCGGCATAAGTTGCATGAATGAACGGACACGCTCCAAACGCCGCCTGAACGAGCGCGGTCTGAACATATTGCCCGAGCGATGCACCGTCGTGCACGAGGCCGGTCGCACGAGCGACCTCCAGCCCGCCCGAGTGCGTGAACCCGCCGCTGGGAAATGCCGAGTCGATGAGTTGCCAGCATGTCCAATCATGCATCTGCATCGATGGCGAGTGTACGTTTGCGGCGACGGTCATGCAAACAATCGTTATTGAGCATACGCGATGGACGCTTCGGCGCAGATCAACGGCGGCCGTGATGAATCTCTAAGCATGACGGACGATCCATGATGCCTGATGCGTCAATTCTCAGCAGCGATTGATTGAAGAACCTATCTAATCGAAGTTGGCATACCCTTTGCAATCTCCCATTTGAGCGTGCGTCGATTGCATGGAATGTAATCATCTCATCCGTCGGGGATGACACGCGGGTGGATCATTAACCGGGCAATTGCCCAAAGGTCAGGAAACGTCAGCCCCAACGCGGGCGCACTCAACCCCCATTTTCTAGGAGCACAACCAATGGGTGCTAGTCTGATGAAGCGGCTCTTCAAGGCCGCAGGTTATTCTTCTGTTCTCATGTTTGCCGCAGCGGGCTCGGCGTACGCCGCCGAGGAAGCCGCGCCGGCCGCGGCGGAGCCGATGGAGATGAAAATCTCCGCCAGCTTCTCCGTCGACCTGTACACGCACTTTATCTCCTACGGCGCCGACGTCTGGGCTGGCGGCAAGAACTGGGGCAACCGCTCCATCGGCACCGTCAACCCCACCGCCAACGTCACCCTCGACTTTGACATGTTCACCGTCAACTTCGGCACGTGGTGGGACATCAACAACAACGCTCCGACCAGTCTCGGCGGCCAGTTCCAGGAAGTCGACGTGTGGTTCGGCTTCGGTTTCAACGTCGATAAGTTCCACTTCGGCCTGCTCTATCAGGACTGGAACTACGCCGGCGACACCGAAAAGATCCTCGACGGATCCATCAGCTATGACGACACCGGCCTGATCTTCAAGGACTTCGCCTTCAATCCCTCCGTCACCTTCCATGACCGTCTCAACGCCGGCGGCGCCGCGCCTGCAGGCGGCAACAGCGGACTGGTCGTCGTCCTGGGCATCGCCCCCGGATTCACGCTCCTCGAATCCGAATCCGTAGATCTGAACCTCAGCGTCCCCGTCAATGTCGGCATCTTCACCACCGATGACTTCCACGGCGGCACCCAGTCCGGCGTCGGCTACTGCTCCGTCGGCCTGTCCCTGTCCATGCCCCTCAAGTTCATCCCCGAGAAGTACGGCGCGTGGAACATCCACGGCGGCGTCGCGTACTGGATCACCGACCCGGACATCATCCCCGGCAACCTCGACCACGACTTTGCCACCGGGAACATCGGCTTCGGTGTCGATTTCTGATCCCCCGCGTGAGCCAACGTGCTCACGATCAACGGGACTCGCACATTGACGTGTCCCAAGGTTGAGTTCCTACCTGACTCAACCTAACGTCCCGGTGGAGCCGGCCGCCCACCGGGACGTTTTTACATTCATACATTTCGCGATAAAATGCCGACGGATTCACACGATCGAACACCCGGCAAGGAATCGTCTCATGTCCAAATATGGTCTTTTTCTCTTGCTCACCGTGCTTTCGCCTTTCGCCATCGCGCCGGCTGCTGTCGCCGATGAGCTGTCCGATTTGAAGGCCCGCAATGCCCAGCTCGAAATGGAAAACGTCCAGTTGCGTAGCGAACTGGATACGATCCGCAAGCAGATCGCCCAGATGAAGGGCGAACTGACGACGACTCAGCAGCAGACCGCCGAGCTCAAGACGCAGCTCACCGAGGCCAAGAAATCCACCGAAGACCTAACCGCTGAAAAGATGCGCCTCGAGCAGCTCGCCGGCATGACCGCCAAGGGCGAAGCCGTCGACTCGGCGATCGCCCGCATTCAAACCGACTACGACGACAAGGCAGACCGCACCACCGTCACCAGTGCCCCCGTGAAAGTGCCGACGAGCGGCGTCCTCGCGCTCGTCGATCACAAAATCCTCTTCCAGTACACCTCTTCCGGCAAATCGGCCGGTGCCGCGCCGGACAAAATGTCGATGATCATGACGGTCAACAAGCACGCGAGTAATCGCTACAAGTTCGCCAAGTCGATCGACCTGACCGTCGACGGTAAAGCCCTGTCGCTGCCCGTGACGAACTACGAAGTCACTGACCAGTCACGCGTCAACACGGGCAAGGGTTTCGAAGTTCGTTACGATGAACGCATCACCTTCTCGCTCACCGATGACTCCCTGCGGGCCCTGGCCCGAGCGTCCGACGCCAAAGCCGAGTTCTCCGGCAACACGCTGGAGATTCCGCGCGAGGTGCTCGCCGTCGCCAGCGCGATGGTCGAGCGCATGAAGATGAGTAAATGAGTATGCTCGTGCGCGCGATTGCGTGAATTACACGCTCAGATGCTCGCGGACAATCTGCGAAGTGAGCTGATCGGTCGCGCCCTCGGCAACGACTCGGCCGCGGTTCATGACATAAAAGTGATGCCCGAACTCCTTGACGAAGTCCAGGTACTGTTCGACGAGAATGATGGTCATGCCCATCTCGTCGATCAGGCGGTGGAGCACGTGGCCGATCTGCTGGATGATGTTGGGCTGAATGCCTTCGGTGGGTTCGTCGAGAAGCATCACCTTCGGCTCGCCGACCATCGCGCGGGCGATGGCGAGCTGCTGCTGCTGCCCGCCGGACAGATCGCCGCCGCGGCGTTTGGACATCTGCTTGAGCACGGGGAACGTGTCGTAAATCTGCGCCGGAATCTTCCGCTTGCCGTCGCGCCGTGCGGAGAGCGCCACGCGCAGGTTTTCCTCGATCGTCAGCTTCGGAAAGATCATGCGGCCCTGCGGTACGATGGCGACGCCGCCCTTGGCGGTCCGGTGTGCCGGTGCGCGCGTCATGTCCTGACCGTCGACGATGATCGACCCGCTCGCCGGCTTGAGCAGCCCCATGATGTTGCGCATCAGTGTCGTCTTGCCCACGCCGTTGCGGCCCATCACACAGGTCACTTTTCCCGTGGGAATCACCATATTCACATCGCGCAGCGCCTGCACGCCGCCGTAGGCGAAGTTCAGGTCGGTGATCCGGACCATGGGCTGGGTGTTATCTTCCAAGGTACGCCTCAATGACCTGTTCGTTGGCTTGGACTTCGGCGAGCGTGCCCTCGGCGAGCACGCGGCCCTCGTTAAGCACCGTGACGCGCGAGCCGAGCTGACGCACGAACTCCATGTCGTGCTCGATGCAGATGATGGTATGTTGTTCTTTAAGTTCCAGAAGCAGTTCGGCCGTCAGCGCGGTCTCCGCATCGGTCAAACCCGCGGCCGGCTCGTCGACAAGGAGCAGCTTCGGACTGGCGATGATCAGGGCGCTGATCGCAAGCCACTGACGCTGACCATGGCTGAGATTCTTGGCCTTGTGATGCAGGAAGTCGAGAAGCCGCACGCGCTCCAGAATCGACAGGATGCGATCGCGTTCCTCGGCCGACTCCTTCTCCCAGATACTCGCGAACACGCCCTGATAGCGCGGCAGCGAGAGCAGAATATTTTCGTAAACGGTCAAACTATCAAATACATTGGGAATCTGAAACTTTCGTCCAACGCCGCTCAAGGCGATGTCGGTTTCGGAGTCCTGCGTGATTTCGCGGCCGTCGAAGTGGACCTTGCCGCTGGCCGGGCGGGTCTTGCCGGAGATGACGTCGCACATGGTCGTTTTGCCGGCCCCGTTGGGCCCGACGACGACGCGAAGCTCGTTGTGACCGATGGCCAGGTCAGTGATGTCCAGCGCCTTGAAGCCGTCGAATACGGCCGTGACGTCTTCGAGGGCGAGCAGGTAGCGATGATGCCACAGCGCGCTGTTGCGCGGGCCTTCGTTGCGATAGTCGTACTGGTGCAGCGGGTCCATGACAGGCGCGTGCTCGTGCGGGTGGGCCGGGGCGTGTGTGGCAGCGTTCATGACTCACCCCCGTTGGGCACGACTTCCGCGACGGCATCCTTGTTGGCGGTCGTCGCAGGCGCGGGGGCGGTTTTGGCGCGATTCGCCAATCCCGCAAGTTTTTCGGGCAGACTCATCAATCCGCCGGGCAGGATCAGGACGACGAGGATGAACAATCCGCCCAGCGCGAATGGCCAGGCATCGGGGACACGCGAGGTCAGGGTGTCATAGAGGAGATTGACGGCGATGGTCCCCAGCACGGCGCCCCAGAGCGTGCCGCGCCCGCCGAGCGCGACCCATACGGCGACGAGGATCGACGCGAAGGCGGTCATCTGTTCGGGGGTGATAATGCCCTTCTGCGGCGAGTAGAGCATGCCGCCGACACCGGCAAAGACGCCGGCGATCGTGAAAGTCATCGTTTTGAACATCCATGTTTTGTAGCCGAAGAACCGCAGGCGCGATTCGTCATCGCGCACGGCGATGAGGACGCGGCCGAAGGGCGAATTGACGAGCAGTCTGGCCACGAAGAACGCGAGAAGCATGCAGAGGACGGAAACGATATAGAGCCAGAAGCGCGTCTGCATGTACCAGGCAGCGTCGGTATCGCTGGCGAGTTTATAGCCGAGAATGGTGACGAAGTTGGTCAGCCCGTTGGTGCCGCAGAGACGGATGTCGTTTTTCTGGAAGATGAGCCAGAAGGCGACAGTGATGGCCTGCGTGAGAATGGAGAAGTACACGCCTCGGACCCGGCTGATGAATCCGCTGAGGCCGACGAGGAAGGCGATGAAACCGGAGAGCGAGAGCCCGAGGATGACGGCGAGGGGAAAATATTTGAAGGGGCGCCAGAACCATGGAAGGGAGATGTCGCCGACGCTGGAGGAGACGACGTAGAGGGCACGAGGGACATTATGTACGCCGTCGAGCGGGCCGTGCAGGGCGAGGTACATGCCCATGGCGTAACCGCCGATGGCGAAGAAGAGGAACTGGCAGAGACTCAGGACGCCCATGTATCCCCAGACGAGATCGAGTCCGATGGCGACGATGGAGAATGCGACGAACTGGCCGAGTTTGTTGACCATGACGATGCTCATGAGGCCGGAGGCGTAGAGCATCGGGACGAAGACGAGGCCGAGGAACGCCATGACGAGTCCGCCGATGATGTCGCGGCGGCGGCGTGCATTGACGAGCAGACGGGTGTGATGAACCGCTTCAGGCATCGGCGAGTCTCCCCTTGTCCGGGAAGAGTCCGGAGGGGCGGCGCTGGATGAACAGCACGACGAGCAGCAGCACGAGCACCTTGGACCAGGTCGCATCGAAGGCGAAGAATCCGAGGTTGAGCGGTTCGATGAATTTCAGAAGCGCGCCGAGGCCAAGACCGGAGCAGACGACGCCGATCAGTTTGCCGACGCCGCCGGTGACGACGACGAGGAAGGATTCGACGATGTAGGCCTGCCCCATTTCGGGGTTGACGTTGCTTGTCAGCGTGAAGGCGTAGCCGGCGATGCCCGCCAGGCCGGCGCCGAAGGCGAAGGTGCATGCGTCGACGAGCTTGGTGTTGACGCCCAGACTCTGCGCCATCTGACGATTCTGCACGGTGGCGCGGATCATCAGGCCCAGTCGCGTGAAGTTCATCATGGCGGAGATGGCCAGCACGCACACGGCGGTCAGCAGCATGATGAACAGGCGGTTGTACGGGAGCGTGACGTCCTGCATGATTTCGAAACCGCCGGTGAACCAACTTGGCGAACTCATGCCGAGGTTGTCGCCCTTCCAAAGTCGGACGGCCTGAATCAGGATGAGACTCAGGCCGATCGTCGCGAGCAGCGAGTCAAGCGGACGGCGATACAGATGGCGCACGACGAGGACTTCGATGAGCAGGCCGGCGAGCGCGGCGGCGAGGAACGCGAGCGGGAAGGCGGCGACGAAGTACCAGTTGAAATATTCGGGGGAGACGTTGTTCTTGAAGAACTCTTCGACGGCCCAGGTCGTCACGCCGCCGATCATCATCATTTCGCCGTGCGCCATGTTGATGACGCCCATGAGGCCGAACGTGATGCCGAGCCCCAGCGCCATGAGAATCAGGATCGATCCGGCGGAGAGACCTTTGAAGATCGTGCCGACCCATGAGACGAAACTCTGGTGAGCATGAATCTGATCGAGCGCGGCGGCGAACGCGGCGGCGTCTTCCTTGGAGGGCTTTTCGGATTTGGCATTGTCGGTCTGCATCTGCTCGATCATCGACATGGCGCGGAGACTTTTCATGTCGCCAAGCGCCTTGACGGCATCGAGCTTCGCCTTCGCATCACCGGCGGGATCGGCGCCGGCGGCGATGATGATCAGCTCGCTTTCACGGGCGGTCTGACGGATTTTCGCGTCGGCGTCGTCGTTGACCATCTTGCGAAGCTGCGACAGCGCGAGGGCCTCGCGTGCGTCGCCGACTTTCTTGGCGGCGGCGAGCCGGGCGGCGGGGTCGTCGACGAGAAGGCCGATGACAGACTGCGCGTTTTTGACGGCCTGACGTACGCGGCGATGGCCCTGAAACGATTCGATTTCCCTGGCGGGGACGACGATGGGTTTGCCATCGACTTCGAGCGGCTTGTCATCGAGCAGATCGAACAGCGGCGCGACGGATTCGCCGGCGGCGTCTTTCGTAAGCTCAGGGCAATAGACGAGCTGCCCTTTCCAGAGATAGACCGTGCGGTTCATGAGCCGATCGAAAAGCACGGCGACATGATCGCTGCGCAGGTCCATCATGGCGGCGACGGCTTCTTCGCCTTCCCTGGCTTCGGTGAACTTGAGGGCGAGTTCGCGGATCTTCGCATCGACTTCGGGACTCGACGGCGCGGCAAGTGCGGTCGCGGCGCCAATGAACAGCATCATGAGGAGCAGACCGACTCGATTGAATCTTCGTCGAAGCGGCGGGCGGAGTCTCCGCTCGCCGTGAACTTCCGCAAAAAATATCGGTAAATTCATGCTCTTTTGCCTCGCGGTCTGTCGGAAATCCGGCTTGCGGCTTTCACCGCAAGCCGGTGGATTTCATTTTCAAAACGGAGCCCTTCACACAGGTCTGTAGATGACACACGCTGTGTGAAGGGCTTTCCCCCGGCACTGCTATCATCACTTCTTAGGCCCGCCGGTCGGCGCGGGAATCTGATCTTCCTTGCCGGCCCAGAGCAGCTTCGAGTAGCTGTCGGGCTCGACAAGGCCATTGGTCTTCCAGATGATCTTGAACTGTCCGTCGGCCTGGATTTCACCCATGTAGACGGGCTTGTAGGTGTGCTGGTTCTTCTCGTGCATCTTCTTCTTGCCGCCGGGGGCGTCGAATTCCATGCCGTAGACCGCCTGGCGCACCTTGTCGACGTCGAAGGAGTCGGCCTTCTCCGCCGCCGCCTTCCAGACGTACACGCCGTAGTAGGCCGCTTCGATCGGATCGTCCGTCACGCGGTCCTTGCCGCCGGGCAGATTCATCTTTTCGCAGTACGCCTTGAACGCCGCGACGAACTTCTTGTTCTCGGGCGTGTCGATGCTCTGGAAATAGTTCCAGCAGGCCAGGTGACCGACGAGCGGCGGGACGTCCATCGCGCGAAGCTCGTCTTCAGCGACCGAGAAGGCGACGATCGGGCAGTCGTCCGCGGTCAGACCCTGGTTGGCGAATTCCTTGTAGAACGGGACGTTGGAGTCGCCGTTGATGGTCGAGAGGATGCAGGCGCCGCCGCCGGCCGCGAACTTCTTGACCTTGCCGATGATGGTCTGATAGTCCTGATGATGGAAGGGGGTGTACTCTTCCATGATGTTGGACTCGGGCACGCCGCGGGAGATGAGGTAGGCCTTGAGGACCTTGTTGGCGGTGCGGGGGAAGACGTAGTCGGTGCCGAGGAGGTAGAACTTCTTGGAGCCGACTTCATCGATCATGTACGCGGCGGCGGGGACGAGCTGCTGATTGGGCGACGCGGCGGTGTAGAAGACGTTGAGCGACTGCTCTTCGCCTTCGTACTGCACCGGGTAGAAGAGCAGCGCGTCATATTCCTCGAACACGGGCAGACAGCTCTTGCGGCTCACCGAGGTCCAGCAGCCGAACGTCGCGGCGACGTGGTGCTGCGTGATGAGTTCCTTGGCCTTTTCGGCGAAGAGCGGCCAGTCCGAGGCCGGGTCGACGACGACCGGCTCGATCTTGTACATCTTTCCACCGACCTTGACCCCTCCGGCGGCGTTGATTTCGTCGGCGGCCATGAGCACCACGTCCTTGAGCGACGTTTCGGAAATCGCCATCGTGCCCGACAGCGAATGCAGCACGCCGATCTTGACCACATCGTCCGCCTGCGCGCTCCGCATCCCCAATACGCCCAGCGCCACCGCCAACACCACACCCAAGATTTTCCATGATCCCGACTTCATTGCGCGACACTCCTTGATGACAAAACCTTCCTGATCCGAATCAGATGTGACCGCCCCACGCACCCTTGTCATGCATGACTGCGCCCCTGATTTCGACTCACCCGCGCTCGCCACCCTGGCGACGCGTGCCCATGAATGCGACATGCACCCATGTCATTCGGATGGCAAAATGCAAAGGTTGTGCCAACTTCGTTATCCGTTCGGAATCGCCATCTGTGAAATCCCACGCGCGCAATTAGTTTGCATTTGCGCGATCAAGTCGATCATGCATGCCCTGAAATTGATCGGTGCGGCGTCAGTCATGCACATGGATGTGACGATCGCGCCGCCGAATCGACAGACAAGCGAACGGTGCACACATTCGATGACGCATCAACATTAGAAAAGACACTGCTCAAACGACGAGCCAGGCGATCAGACCGATCGCGGCGGTGGCGACGCCGAAGGCCCGGGCCCATGCGGAGCGTTCGAGCATGAGGGCACTGAAGGCGAGCAGCAGGCCGGCGGCTTGCAGCCCGGCGAGATTGAAGAAGATCAGACCGATGGTGCTGAGCAGTTCGGGAGACGTCGGGGGGAGGATCGAGCCATGAAGCAGGCCCAGCAGCACGCCGATGACGCTCGCCAGCGCCGTCATCGGAGCGGCGGCGGATTGACTGTATACGACGACGATGACGCCCATGATGCAGAGGGCGCCGGCGAGGCAGGATTCGATGAAGGGGATGTGCTGTCCGAGCCAGCCGCCGCTGATGCCGACGAGCGCGGCACTCGTGAAACACAGCGGGAGCACCCACCATGTCAGCATCCTTCGGGCCGCCGCCGCGACGAGCCCCACACTCATGAGCACCATGCCCTGCCAGACGGCGGCGGCGGAATGCCACGGGGCGACGTCGAGGGGGAACGCGTCGAAGCCGGCGAAGGCCCGACGCACCAGCAGGGCGAGCCCGAGGAGGCCGGCGACGAAAATCGGGCTCACGGAATGTTTCGATCCGTTCATCGATGAAGCCCAACCCGGCCGACGCACCCTGGCGTCGACACGGCGACAGCCCACAAGCTGCCTGCGCACGCCGCGCGTCGCAGGAACTTGTGGCACACCATCTTTCTCCCCTGCGCCCGCCGGTCCCCCGACCGCACCTTTTCTCACCGCCGCCCGATGGCGATCATCATCTTTTCCAAATCATCTTTCACCAGCACGGCCAATCCGTTGATCACCCCGCCCGCAGGTGCGCGATGCGCTGATCGATCCGCGAGCGAAGCTGCGGGTCCGGCGCCGCGCCGCGGACTTTGACAAGCAGGCGCTCCATCGCGCCGCGGTCCATGCCGGCCCGACCCAACATGCGGCAACCGAACTGGTCCGCCGCCTGTTCCTTATCAAGGGTGTTGCCGACACCCTGCAGCGACCAGCCGACGGCCAGATGCCCGTCGCTGATCAAATGCCCAAGCTCGTGCGCCATCGCGGCGGCGAGCTCGTCGGGCAACGTCTTTTCAATGAGACCCCGGGTCACGAAAATGCGATCGGCGGGCCAGGCGTAGGCGGCCAGCGCGTCCGAGTCGAGGACGCAGACCGCCACTTTCCCCCCGCAGCCGGCCCGGTGAAGCTGATCCATGACCGCCTCGGCACGGTCCACCGCCGCCCCGGCGACGATCAAGCCGCCCTGCTGATGGGCCCAGTTCCGCCACGCCAGCCTCCCCGGATCGGCTGTCGTGCAACCGGTCGCCGTCAGCGTCAGCATCGAAATCGCCAGGGCGAACACATACCGCATGCTCCCCGAATGGCAACAATCGTGCCATTGCGTTTTCCCGGCGAAAATGCGCTTTTTGCTGCGCAGAGAATATGCGAACCGCCCCCGGCGACCCCCGAACCGCTCAGTCCTTGGGCAGCGTCAATGATCCAGAGGAAGGGACAAATCAGCTTCGCGGCTCGCCCAGAAGCCGGGTCTTGAGCAGCAGGACGGCCGTCTCAAGCTGCGGATCGAGCCCGCGCGTGAGAATTTCATCAGCCGTCTTGATCGGCGGGAGCTTGTCCTGGGGCTTCTCCTCGACCGCTTCGCCCTCTTTGGGTTTGGGCTTGTTGATGATGGCGTTGGGGTCGAAGTTCTTGTCATCGCCATCGTGCAGGACGTCGAGCACGAGCCGGGCTTCAAGCACATCGGCCACCTGCTCGTCAGTCATCTTCACATTGACATCCGGCTCGATGCCCCACTTGTCGGCGCCGGGGCGGCGGTGAATGATCTCGCCGTTGGGCAGGCGGTAGTACTGGGTGGTGAGTTTGAGGTACGCCTGATCATCGCCGAGGCGGAACAGGTTCTGCACCGACCCCTTGCCGTAGCTGCGCTGCCCGACGATCAGGGCGCGCTTGTGGTCCTTGAGGCAGCCGGAGACGATCTCGGCGGCGGAGGCCGAGCCCTTATTGACGAGGATGATGACGGGGAAGTCGGCGTAGGTGTGCAGCGGGTCGGCGGAAGCGCTCCAGGGCTGCCCGGTCAGAAGCTGCTGCGTGGTCGAGACGATGACGCCCTTGGTCAGAAAGCGATTGGCCACCGCCACCGCCGCGTCCAGCCGTCCGCCCGGATCGAAGCGCAGATCGAAGATCAGGCCGTTGAGCCCCTTGTCCCCGACCATCTGCTGCACCGCCGCGTCGAGTTCGTCAGCCGTGTCCGGTCCGAACTGCGTCATGCGGACGTAGCCGATCTTCAGCGCCGGATCGATGTAGTAGTCCCACCCGCCGCTGGGCGTGCGCTGCCATCCCTTGACGGTGACGATGTGAATCGAGGAGCGGGTGAGCGTCACCTCGCGGGCCTTTTCATCGCCGGGTGATTTGACGCCGAGCGTGACCTGCGTGTCCTCCGGGCCGGTGATTTTGTCGACGGCGGATTCGAGATCCATGCCGACGGTGCTCTTGCCGTCGATGGTGACAATCTGATCGCCGGCCTTGATGCGCGCCTTGAAGGCGGGCGTGTCTTCGAGGGGGGTGACGACGGTAAGCTGCCGATCGACGAGCGTGATCTGAATGCCCACGCCGGAGAACTTGCCCTTGGTGGTGCGCTCGAAGCGCTCGACCTGATAGGGCCAGATGTAGACGGAAAATTCGTCGAGCCGATTCATCGCCCCGTCGCCCAGTTCATGCACCACGACCGCCTGCGGCAGATCGACCGTCGCGACGTTGCGCTGCACCAGCCGATCGAGGATGTTCGACGCCTCCGCCCGCCCCATCGGGCCTTCGCGCCGCGCCAGACTGATCCGCAGCGTGTCCAGATAGTCGACGAACGCACTGACCTTCCCCGCGTCGGCGAGCGTCGGGAACGTCTTTTCCAATCCCTTCGTGTCGAACATGACTTTAAGCTGATCGATGCCGCCGATGATGAGGTCTTCGTAGCTCGTGTCCTGCTCGACGTGCCGGTGCGCCCCCAGGGCCAGGCCCTCGGTGAGCATCGAGAGCGTGATGCCCTTGAGCTTCTTCTCCCAGCGGTCCTCGTCGAAGTTCCACGGCTCGGGCGCGTCCTCGTGATTCTCCGCCGCTTCCTTCTTATACAACTCAAACAGCACTTCCGGCGCATAAAGCCGCAACATCGCCACGTGCGCCCCGACGCGCTTGATCTGGTCCGTGTACTTGGCCGAGTTCTCGAACAGCAGCTCCAGCCCGCGGTAGAGCGACAGCGCTTTGAGCCATTCGCTGTTTTTCTGATGCTCCGCCGCCTCGGCCTCGGCGAGCTTGATGAGCTCCTGAACCTTCGGATCGTCCATGAGCGTCTTGGGATCGTCGACGAGACTGTACGCCTGCACCGCGCTGATCAGTGCTTCGCGCAGCTTCTTCTGATCGACCTGCTCATGCAGCTTGGCGACCTTCTTCTGATACTCCGCGAGCGTGCGCTGGGCCCGGGTCTGCTCGTGCGCTTCGTGAAGGTCGATGTCCTTGCTGAGCGAGACCAGCGCCGGGTTGGACGCGGGCGCCGCTTCGCTCAACTGCTTGATCTGCTGCCAGACATCGTCGAGCTTCCCGCCGCTGGCCATGTCCCATGCGTTCTTGGACACGTCGGCGAGCTGCTGGCCCGTCGCGTCGGCGCTGGTGTTCTGTGCGTACGTCGCCACGCCGTTCAGACCCGCCGCGACGATGAGGCTAATCGCCCACGCGACGCGTCCGAACCATTTGCTGCGCTCAATCATGGATTCGTCCTTCGTGTGAAAACCATCCGTACGCCCGAACGGACCGCGGCGTTCAGATAAGATCGGCAAATGAGGCCCGTCAGTGTAGAATCATCATATGCTGCTGACGCTCAGCGAGGCCATCGAACGCTCAATCCTCAAGGGTTGGGCCGCCCTGATCCTGCTGCTGGTGTTCATCCTCGCCCTGCTGCTCATCCTGCTCACCACCCGCCTCGCCCGCCGCGCCCTGCCCCGTCCCGCCGAGCGGACGCGCAGCGACGCCCCCGTCGACCCCTGGAGCGAGTCCGCCCGGCGCATGCACGACCCCGGCGACCTCGAGGACGAGGACGAAACCGAATCCGACGATGAAGAAGAATCGCGCTGACCGACCCGTTCAGCGAGGCCGCTTGCCGCCTGCTTCATTGGGGTTCAAACGTCGAACCCTCCGGCACATCCAGCCCGACGCGCGTCCCCGGGGCGATCTTCGCCGCTTCCCAACGCTCCGGCAGCGTGGCGACAATCGGCTGATTCACCACGTCCACCACCACCTTGTTGCCCGGCAAGCTCCCCACGACCGTCCCCTGCACCCGGCGCGGACGTCCCATCACCGGCTCGACAAACGCGCCCCCCGCCGACACGAAATCCACCTTCCACACCGGACAGTGAATCTCGCCGCTCAAGCGCCCCTGCGGCGTGGGCTGCACCGGCGCGGTCGCCCGCAAATGAAGCTCGTACTTCGTCCCCGGCAGCGAAACCACCACCTGATCGTCCTTGCGACTCACCAGGTACACCCGCGCCTTGGTCTGAATGTCCGTCGTCGTCATGGTGCAAGTTCCCTGCGGCCGGCGCTATTCCGTTTCCTCGGCGCGCGGCTCGCGGTAAAGGTCAAGGTAAAACTCCAGGAGGTCCTTCCCCCCGATCGTCCGCGTGCGATTGTGCTGAAACGCGAACTTGTCGAAGATGTCCATCGCCGACCCCTGCTCAAAAGCCGTGTCCAGCACGACCTTCAGGTAACCATGATGATTGCAGAACCCCAGCGCGGTTTCCATCAGCTTGAACCCCACGCCCTGCCCCCGCAACTCCGGCTGCACGCGGAGCCGGCGAATCTCCGCCAGATTCGGCTCGTCCTCCGCCACGCCGACCATCCCCACGATCCGCCCCTCGTACACCGCCACCCAGAAGTGCGCCCGCTCGTTGGTCAGGTACGCCTGGTGAATATTGTCGATGTCCGCCGCGGTGTCGTTGGGCTGCTCCTGACCGGCCAGCCGCCCGCGTTCATACAGCCACGCCACCGCCTGCTGATCGCTCGGCTCGTACGTCCGGACCGTGATCTGGTCCCAGATCGGGCTGTGGTGAGATTCACTCATGAGAAGTTACATCGCAATTGAGCACACGGCCCGAATGATAATCGTGCCTCCGGGCCCGTGCAAACCTACGCCGGCACGGTCAACACCTCCGCCGCATCACGATCCGTATCGAGCATCATCACCGTGTATTGGGCCGCTCGAAACAGCGCCCCGGGATTGAGCACGCGCGTCCTGCCCACGCGCTCGTCGCGCACGACGTGCGTATGACCATGACACAGATAATCCACGCCTTCCTCGAGCGCCGACTGCATCGCCGCGTAGTCGTCGCCATGTGTGAACACGAGCGTCTTGCCGTCAATGTCGAGCCGGCCCGTCGGATGCATCACGTTGATGCCCAGCGAAGTCGCGTACCGGCTCATCGCGCTGAGATTGTTGTCGCAGTTGCCGAACACCAGATGCACCGGCGGGTCGGGCTTGAACGTCTCGGGGTTGAGCTTTTCGACAAGCGCTTCAAGCACCGAATCGCTGCACACGTCGCCGAGGAAGACAAGCTCGTCCGCGCCATGCTCGATGAGCAGACGGACCGCCCGCTGCGTGATCGCGCCGCGTCCGTGTGCGTCGCTGAGCAGGCCGATGCGTGCCATGAGCCGATCCTCTACTTATTTGTAGGCAGCTAACTTGGACTCGACCGTGGCGAGTTCCTTTTCGACATCCGCAAGCTGTTGGCGCGTCTGCTCCACCAGATGCGCCGGGGCCTTGTCGGTGTAGCCCTTGTTGTTGAGCCGGCCGTTCAGAGCGCCGCGCGATTTGGTCAGTTCGTCGAGTCGCTTGGCAAGCCGCTGCCGCTCCGCCGCGGGGTCGATCAGGCCTTCGACATACACTTCGATTTCGCCCACGACGACCGTCGCCGCCTCGCCGCCGGGCGCGACACCGGGGCCAATGTCGCCCGTTTCGCAGATCGCCAGCGTGTCGATGACCGCTTTCGCCGAGGCGATCGCCGCCGCGCTGTCGCCGGTCGCTTTGATGGCGACCTTCACCGACTGCCGCGGCGGAATGTTGTACTCGTTGCGCACCGTACGAATCGCCACGATGACCTGCTTGAGCAGATCGAATTGCGTTTCGACCTTGTCATCGATCAGCGCCGCCTCCGCCTTGGGCCACTTGGCCCGAATGCAAAGCTCCTGCGGCTCGAGCGTCAGCCCCGTCACCCCGCGCTCCGGCGCAATCTCATTGAGCGCCCGCCACATCCGCTCCGTCACATACGGCATGGCCGGATGCAGGAGTCGCAAACTCGCATCGAGGCACGCCGCGAGCGTCGCACGAGCCGCCGCCCCCGCATCGCTCGCCTCCCGCACGACCGGCTTGATCGCCTCCAGATACCAGTCGCACAGATCGCCCCAGAAGAAGCTGTACATCTCCTGCGCGTAATAGCTGAACTGGTACTCCGCCAGCGCTTTGTCGGCCTTCTCGATCGTGCGCGCCAGCCGCGACAAAATCCAACGATCCGCGATTTCAAGGCGGGGGGACTTCAGTCCCCCCGCTCCCTCCTCCAGAATCCCCATCGCGAACCGCCCCGCGTTCCAGAGCTTGTTCGCGAAGTTGCGCCCATAATCGAACTTGCTCGACGTATTCCGCGCCGCGGGTGCGTCATCACTTCCGGGGGCCTGACCCGATGCGACGCCGAAGGAGGTCGCCATTTTCTTGTGACACGATTCGCACTCGACCATCGGCGCCGCGACGACGTATCCCGCGGGTGTTTTGATGGTCCGGGGGTGAAACGCATGACCGCAATGCGGGCAGACCACATCGACGGGCATGCCCACATCCTGCGTCTGCGTCGTCATCGCCGCGAGGGTGAAGCGCATCGCGTCCGCCCCGTGCGAGTGAATGATGTCGAGCGGGTCCACACCGTTGCCGAGGGACTTACTCATCTTCTGCCCCTCGCCGTCCTGAATCATCGCGTGAATGAACACATCCTTGAAGGGCAGACACGCGCGGAAGAACAGATTGAACATCACCATGCGCGAGACCCAGAGCGTGATGATCTCGCGCGCGGTGCAAAGCGTCGACGACGGATTCCACGCCGCCAGTTCCGCCGTCCCCTCCGGCCAACCCAACGTCGAAATCGGCCAAAGCGCGGAGCTGAACCATGTGTCGAGGACATCGGGGTCTTGCGTGTAGCCCATTTGTGCGAGCATCGGGCTGATCGCCTGTTCGATCCGCGTCTCGCGCAAACACAGGTAGAGCGCATCACCTTCATAGACGCAGCAGATGCCCGCCATCATTTCCGCCGCCTTGCGCTTGTCGTCGCCGACGGACGGCAACACGACGAATTTCTGCAGGTACGCCATCACCTGCGCTTCGGTGTATGCTTCGCCGTCCCATTTCGGTCGGCTCCACACCGGAATGCGATGCCCCCACCAAAGCTGGCGGCTGATGCACCAATCGCGGATGTTTTCGTGCCATGACTGGAACGTGCGGGCATAGCGCGCGGGGTAGAAGCGCAATTCGCCTTCCCACGAGCCGCGACCGTGAGGGAGCGGTCCGGCGATATCCGAACGATCGGCGACATCCGACTCTTGAGCGCCGCCCGGACCGCTTACTGACGTGCGCGGCTCGTTGGGGAGGTCCCATCGGTAGGTTCCGCCAAGATCGTCGCCCTGACGGTCGTGCACGTAGATGCACGCTTCCTCGACGGTGTCCGGGCTGTTGAGATATCGCGTGCTGCCGTGGCGCGCCCAGAGTTTCTGATCATTGCCCACGAGCGAAGCTTCACGCAGGCGGCGCGTGGCGTAGGCCTTGAAATCGTTCATGACCTTCTCGGGCGCGTCGGCGGCCTCGATGACGATATGCACGTGATCCGTGCGGACATTGATCACCAGCGCCCGCCAGCCGCGATGCTGGCAAACTTCGAGAATCGTGTCGCGCACAACGGAACGCTGCGCCGCGTCGAGCGTGAACGGCTCGCTGCTCATCAGGTCGGCTTCCGTATCGTGCAGGCCCTGCGATTCGATGACGATCGGCTCGCCGGGCAGGTTGGTCGCGTGGTGGACCGTCCCGCGTTCGTCGCCGTGAAGACGGCAGCCGTAGGTGCTCCACGTGATGAAGTAAGCGAGCGCCGATTGGTCGGCGGCGGCGGGTTGGACCGCTCCCTCACGGTCGCGGCTCGTCGGAGTCGTCTGACTGCGCTGATCGTTCGCCATCGCGCGCAGGGCGGCGCCGGCGAGGCGGTCGTCCGTCACCTTCACGTACCACTGATCGCTCAGGTACGGCTCGACGGGAACGTGTGAGCGGTAGCTGTGACCGACGCTGTGCGAATACGGGCGCACCTCGGCGAGGAGTCCCTGGTCGCGGAACCATGTCACGATGGCTTCGCGGGCTTCGTAGCGGTCGCGGCCGAGCAGTTCGTGGCAGAATTCATCGACGGCGGCGGGATCGAAGTCGAGCCAGCCGTGCTTTTCGGAAATCGTGCCGTCGGGGGCCATGACGTTGATGGCGGCGAGATTGTGGCGCCGGCCGATTTCGTAGTCGTTGGGGTCGTGGGCGGGGGTGACTTTCAAAAAGCCGCTGGCGAATTTCGCCTTCGCGTCATCGGAATCGGGATCAGGGATGACGACGTAGTCGTCGCCGATGATGGGGATGATGCGGTTGACGATGGGCAGTTTGACGTGCTGGCCGATGTATTTGGCGTTGACGGGATCGTTGGGGTTCACGGCCACGGCGGTGTCGCCGAGCATTGTTTCGGGGCGCGTGGTGGCGACGGTGACGTACTGGGGACGGGGGGACTCAAGTCCCCCCGCCTCGTCGATGATGGGATACTTCATGTACCAGAAGTGCCCGTCGATTTCGCGCATTTCGACTTCGTCATCGGCGAGGGCGGTCTGTGTGACGGGGTCCCAGTTGACGAGGCGCTTGCCGCGGTAAATCAAGCCCGCCTTGAACAATTCGAAGAATGCTTCACGCACCGCGCGGGCGCAGATGTCGTCCATCGTGAAGCGCTGGCGATCGAAGTCGCAGGAGCAGCCCATCTGTTGAAGCTGATTCGTGATGCGGGCTTCGTATTCGTCCTTCCATGCCCAGACGAGTTTCTCGAACTGCGCCCGGCCGTCGCCGCCGTCGAGTTCGATCTTCTTGTAGTCCTTGAGCGATTTTTTGCCTTCGGATTGGAGGCGTTTGTCGACGATGGTCTGTGTGGCGATGCCGGCGTGGTCGGTGCCGGGGATCCAGACGGCGTTCTTGCCGCGCATGCGCTGCCAGCGGATGAGGATGTCCTGAATGGTGTTGTTGAGGGCGTGGCCCATGTGCAGGGCGGCGGTGACATTGGGCGGGGGAATGACGATCACATACGGATCGCCGCCGGCGCCGGGCACGGCGTGAAAAGCGTTGGCTTGGTCCCACCACGCGGCGACCTGATCCTGCACCGCGTGCGCGTCGTATGCTTTGTCCAGACTCATGTTCAACGTCATCCGTAACAGTGGAAACGAGCCATTGTAACGAAAAGGCGGGGGGACTTAAGTCCCCCCGCCTCAGATTCAATTAAAAAACCCCAATCGGTCTGCGCCAATTGGGGTCGGAGGAGGAGAATGAGATAACGGAAAGATACCCGATCCCCGCCCCGCGCGTCAATAGTCTTTTTCAGATTTTGACGAAGTTTTGGCGACTGTCGCTAACACACTGAAAACAAACAACTAAAGGCAATGAGATTTGGCCGCCGAGACGCCGAGGACGCGGAGAAACACCAAATCTGTCGAATCGGACCGTCCGCGTTCCGGCATCGGCCGACCACTTGCCCCTCGGCGTCCTCGGCGTCTTGGCGGTTGGATCGACCTGGATTTGACAGTCCGCGTTCGCCCGGCCAAAGTTCGGGCATGTTGCGAATGATTGATGCACATCTGGATCTGGCGTGGAACGCTCTGTCGTATGGGCGTGACATCACCCGGCCGCTGACTTCGATCAATGACTACGAACGCGGGATGAGCGACTGCCCTTCGCGCGGGCATGCGACGGTGTGTCTGCCGGAGATGCGTCGGGCGGGCATCGGCATCTGCGTCGGCACGCTGCTGGCCCGCGTCAAGCCGCAGGTGCGGCCGGCGGCGGGGCACGCACGCATCGGCATCGACTATCCGACCGCGCCGATGGCGGCGGCGGCGGCGATGGGGCAATTGGCGTATTACGATTGGCTGGAGCGCGAAGGTCATATTCGCCGCCTCCGGACTGCCTCCGATGTGCGCACCCACTGGGCGAATCACGCCGTCGATCCGCATAAGATCGGGCTGATTCTGGCCATGGAAGGGGCGGACCCGATCATCGCGCCCGACGATGCCCCCGCCTGGTTTGTGCGCGGATTGCGCGTGGTCAATCTGGTGCATCGGGGGCAGAACGCCTATGCCGTAGGCACCAGCGAGGAAGGCCCGCTGACGGCCGCGGGGATCGAGCTGCTCAAGCAGTTTGAAGACCTGGGCGTCATCGTCGACACGACGCATCTGTCGGACGCGAGCTTCTTTCAGACGCTCGACATTTTCAGCGGGCCGGTCATCGCCTCGCACAACAACTGCCGCACGCTCGCCCCGCATCAGCGGCAGTTTTCCGATGAACAGCTCCGCCTGCTCATCGAGCGCGAGGGCGTGATCGGCGTGGTGTTCAACAACTGGATGCTCGTGCCCGGATGGAAGACCGGCGTGACGCCCCGATCCGCCGCGACGATCGAACTGCTTGCCGAGCATGTGGACCACATCTGCCAACTCGCCGGGGACGCTCAGCATGTGGCGATCGGCTCCGACCTGGACGGGGGGTTCGGCTCCGAAGAGACGCCGATGGGCGTCGACTCCATCGCCGACGTCCCCCGCCTCGCCGACGCGCTGGCCGGCCGGGGCTACCCCACCGAAGACATCGCCGCGATCTTCGCCGGCAACTGGTTGAGGTTCTTCAGCACGCATCTGCCGCAGTGAACGCCATTGGAAATGGGGAGTGGGGAATGCGGCGTGATGGATCACAAGCCATTCCCGTCACTCCGCATTCCCCACTCCACACTCCGCACTTCACAGATTCATTCGTTTTTCATTGTTTCACCTGCACGAATTGCTGTTACAATGCCGACCAACTCTCTAACGCTCAGGAGCATTCACCATGCCTGCCGCCGCCACCGCGTTTCCGATTGATCTTTCCAAGTTCGTCCCGCTTGCGCTTGACCCGATGAAGCCGACGCTCTCGGCTCAGGATCGCGCGACGCTGGCGGCGAATATTCAGCTCTGCCGCGACGCCATCATCTTCTTCACCGCCTGCGCCGACGCGCGCGGCCTCGGCGGTCACACCGGCGGGCCTTTCGACATCGTCCCCGAAGTCATGATCGCCGATGCGTTCATGCGCGGGTCCGACAAGGTCGTGCCGATCTTCTTCGATGAGGCCGGTCACCGCGTGGCGATTCAGTATCTGATGAGCGTGCTCAACGGCGACATGGACGCCGAGCGGCTCATGCACTACCGAGAGTTCGACTCGAAGCTGCCGGGCCACCCCGAGCGCGGATTCACGCCCGGCGTCAAGTTCAGCTCGGGGCGACTCGGGCACATGTGGCCCTACGTCAACGGCGTCGCGATGGCCAACCCCGGCAAGGTCGTGCTCATGTTCGGGTCCGACGGATCGGAGATGGAAGGCGACGACGCCGAGGCGGCCCGACTCGCCGTCGCGCAGAAGCTCAACGTCAAGCTGCTCATCGACGACAACGACGTCACCATCGCCGATCACCCGAGCCACTACCTGGGCGGCTACGACGTGGGCAAGACGCTCGAAGGCCACGGCCTGACGATCCTGCGCGGCCCCGGTGAAGATCTCGATGACCTGTTCAAGCGGTTCCAGAAAGCCGTCTCCACCAATGGTCCGATCGCACTGATCAACAAGCGCAAGATGGCGCCGCACGTCAAAGGCATCGAAGGCGAGTGTCATGGTCACGACGTGATCAAGGTCAGTCTCGCCATCGACTATCTGACCGCGCACGGATACCCCGATGCCGTCGAGGTCTTGAAGTCGATCACCAAGTCCAAGCACAGCGCCAGCTTCCGCGGGTCGAGCAAGGAAACCGCCAAAAACCGTGACCTTTTCGGCAAATTCGTCAATGCCCAGCTCGACAAGATGAGCCCCGAAGAGCGCGTCGCCAAGGTGCGCGTCATCGACAGCGACCTGGAAGGTTCGTGCGGCCTCAACCATATTCACAAGGCGCATCCCGAAGTGTTCATCGCCAGCGGCGTCATGGAGCGCGGCAACTTCTCCGCCGCCGCCGGCTTTGGCTTCGAGCACGGCAAGCAGGGCATCTTCGCCACCTTCAGCGCGTTCCTTGAAATGTGCATCAGCGAAATCACCATGGCCCGGCTCAATGAGTCCAACGCCATCTGCCACTTCTCGCATGCCGGCTGCGACGACATGGCCGACAACACCTGCCATTTCGGGATCAACAATTTCTTCGCCGCCAACGGGCTGCCCGCCGTCGAAGATCACACACGGCTCTACTTCCCCGCCGATCAGCATCAGATGAAGGCGCTGATCGATCGCGTGTTCAACGATCCGGGACTGCGGTTCATCTTCTCGACGCGCTCCGCCGTGCCGGACATTCTCACCGAAGACGGCAAGCCGTTCTTCGGCGGCGGCTACAAGTTCGAACCCGGCAAGGACGAAGTCATCCGCAAGGGCTCGGCCGGTTACGTCATCAGCTACGGCGAAATGCTCTACCGGGCGCTCGACGCCGTCGAACGGGCGCGCGAGGCGGGCCTCGACGTGGGCCTGATCAATAAGTGCACGCTCAACGTCATGGACGACGCGTCGCTCAAGCTCGCCGGTTCGTCCAAGTTCGTCCTCGTCGTCGAGTCGCAGAACCAGTCGACGGGCCTCGGCTCGCGGCTCGGGTCCGAGCTGCTGTCGCGCGGCCTGACACCCAAGTACGCCTACATGGGCACGACCAAGCCGGGCAACGGCGGGCTCTGGGAACACATGCCCTTCCAGGGCCTCGACCCTGATTCGATCCTCGCCAAGATCAAGTCGCTGGCGTAATCGATCGCGCCTCAATCATGCAACATTCGCACAACCGCCTGCGTTTGAACACGCGGCGGTTGTCGCATCGGCAAAACCGACTGGAGCCACGCCATGAATGATCGAATGATTGCGCGGCTTGTCGTCGCAATTCTCATGATGTGCATTGCGGCGCTCGGAGCGGATAAACCCAACATTCTGCTCATCATGTCCGACGATATGGGCTTTTCCGACATCGGCTGCTACGGCGGCGAAGTCGCCACGCCGAATCTCGATCAGCTCGCGGCGGAGGGTTTGCGATTCACGCAGTTCTACAACACCTCGCGCTGCTGCCCGACGCGCGCATCCCTGCTCACCGGGCTTTACCCGCATCAGGCCGGCATGGGTCACATGACCGGCGGCTACTCGCCGCGCGAATCCGACGGCTACGTCGGCGACATCAATGAGCATTGCCTGACCATCGCCCAAGTGCTCCGCCCCGCCGGTTACGCCACCTATGCCTGCGGCAAGTGGCACGTCGCCAAAGACGACGGCCCCAAAGGCCCGATGCACAACTGGCCCCTTCAGCGCGGTTTCGATCGGTTTTACGGCACCATCAAAGGCGGCGGCAACTACTACGACCCGACCGCCCTCTGCCGAGGCAACACGTACATCACGCCCGTCAACGATGCGCTCTACAAGCCCGACACGTTCTACTACACCAATGCCATCGCAGACAACGCGGTGATGTTCCTCAAGGATCATGCGGACAAGTCGCCCGACAAACCGTTCTTCATGTACATCGCCTTCACCGCCGCGCACTGGCCGATGCATGCCCTGCCCGAAGACATCGCAAAATATCACGGCAAGTACGACGCCGGCTACGAGCCGATTCGTAAGGCGCGATTCGAGCGACTCAAACAACTGGGACTCATCGATCCGTCGTGGGATTTGTCGCCGCAGGCGGGCGATTGGGACAAGGTCAAGCACAAGGAATGGGAAGCGCGCTGCATGGAAGTTTACGCGGCGATGATCGACCGCATGGATCAGAACATCGGGCACATCATCGAAGAGCTCAAGCGTGAAGGCCAGCTCGACAACACGGTGATCTTCTTCCTTCAGGACAACGGCGGATGCGCCGAGGGCATCGGTCGCGGCGAGCGCAAGCAGCCGTATCCGACGAACCTGAAACCCATGGGACCCGACGAGTTGCAGACGGAGATCATCACGAAGCAGACGCGCGACGGTCGCCCCGTGCGGCAAGGCCCCGAGGCGATGCCGGGTCCGGCGGACACTTATATCTCCTACGGGCGCGACTGGGCGAACGTGTCCAACACGCCCTTCCGTCAGTACAAGCATTTCGTGCATGAAGGCGGGATTTCGACGCCGCTGATCGTGCACTGGCCGCGCGGCATCGACGCGTCGCGCGACGGCAAGCTGGTCACGACGCCCGGGCACCTCATCGACCTCATGGCGACCTGCATCGACCTCGGCGGTGCGACATACCCGAAGCAGGCGAACGGTCACGACATCACGCCGATGCAGGGCGTGAGTCTGCGTCCGACGTTCGATGGCAAGACGATCGATCGCGGCCGGCCGATCTTCTGGGAGCACGAAGGCAACGCGGCGGTACGCGACGGGAAGTGGAAGCTGGTGCGCTTCGGCAACTACTACAGCGTCGATGGGAAGCATGACATGGACTGGACGCTCTACGACATGGAAGCGGATCGTACGGAAATGCATGACGTCGCGGCGGCGCACCCGGACATCGTCAAGCGGCTCGCCGAGGCGTGGTTCGAGTGGGCGCAGTCGTCGAAAGTTTTGCCCTGGCCCTGGAAGAAGGATCCGGGACCGGTGCATCCGTGAGGCGAAGCGGAGCGCGATCGTTCACTTCCGCCCCATCAGTTCGAGCATCGCCTCCGCTGACGCGCGCCCGATGCGCGTGTACCAGATCGCGCTGCCGAGATAGTGATACCCCCGGTCGCCGCCGGTCACTTTCCACTTCTCGAAGTTCTCCTTCCAGTGCGGGTACAACTCCTCCGCCGCCTTGTCGACAAGCACATCGGTCCGCACTGCTTTGACGTTGCCGACGAAATCAGGGACTTTCTCCATTGACGCCTGCGCGTCCTGAATCTCCTTCATGGGTCCCTTTGCTTCGTTCGATCCGTTCTGGCCCATCATGTCGATGACGAACGGCAGATTCGGCGCGTTCAGGTCCTTGCGGACATCGCGGATGAAATGCTCCATATTCGAGGCGTATTCCTTCTCCGCCCCGCCGTACTGATCGTTCCATCCTTGAAACCACACAAATCCCGCGAACTTGACCGGCCGCCCCTTCAGTTGCGGAAACAGCTCGTCGCGATGGTCAAGCGTGTCCTTCACCTCCGCCATCATGTTGCGGTACGACTGGCCGTACGCCGCCTTGATCTCGTCCATTGTCGGCAGCGGTTTCTGCTTCTTGTTCTTCTCGTTGTCGTTCTTCACGCGCTTCTGTGCATCCTCCAGATCCTTCTGAAGCGTCGCCTCGGCGGGCAGACCGGCGGAGGGGGGTCTGAAATTCTTGTAAAGCGAGTGCCCGCCCCATGCGGGTTTGATGAGCAGCACCGGCGCGTCCAGATGATCGCCCATGACGAACCCGAACTCCAGTTCCATGCCCGTCCGCCCCGGCGATCCGTACCCGAGCGTCAGCGGCCCGTGGCGATCAAGGAACTTGATGAACACATCATCGCGCTGGATCCATTGGCCGTCGCGCCGCAGGTGTTCAAAGAACGAGGCCGTCTCCGGCGCCGCCGCCTGCGCGTTGAACAGGTCGTTGGGCGCCTTGCCCTCCATATTCGACTGCCCCGCGAGAATGAACACCTGCACCGGTTCCTCCGCGGCGCGGGTCGGCGCGATGCATGCCAACACCACCATGATGATCAAGCCGACGAAACGTCGAACGATGCTCGCGCGCCACGTGTGCGTCATGATGCATGCCTCCAATGATGGAAACGAATTGAAATGGGCGTTGCAGGGCTCGAACCTGCGACCCCCTCCTTGTAAGGGAGGTGCTCTGGCCAACTGAGCTAAACGCCCGGCGGTGGGTATCGTAGGGTCGGCGCGGACTGTGGTAAAGTGTCGGGATGCAACATGAGGACGATGCTTCCGTGGCGGGGCCGACGCGGCGTCATCGTGTCATTCTTTATCTGCTGTTGGGACTGGCGGTGCTCGGACTGGCGATTTCGCCGCTGCTGCTATTGTGGCATGAGGCGCGGATGGATCGGGCGGCGGGCGAGCGGCTGACGGAACTCGGCGCGGAAGTCGACGGCAATGTGATCGCGCCGGACTGGGCGCCGGACTTCATGAGCGATTCGCCGCTGTTTTACCGCGTGACATACGTGACGATGAGCGGATCGAAATTTGACGATGCGTCGGTCGAGCTGATCGAGCCGCTGACGAGTGTGGAATCGATCGACCTGAGCGGATCGTCCATCACCGACGCCGCGCTCGGCAGTCTCGCGCATCTGACTTCGATCACGTCGCTGACGCTCGACCGCACGCGCATCACCGACCACGGCCTGGCGGCGATCGGCAACCTGACGGAACTGTCCGACCTGAGTCTCGATGACACGGCGATCACCGACGCCGGGCTCGCGCATCTCAAGGCGTTTTCGCAACTGGGCTACCTGTCGCTCAATCACACGCATATCACGGATACGGGGCTGATCCATCTCACCGGCCTGACCAACCTCACCACGCTCCGGCTCGACGACACGGCCGTCACCGATGCCGGGCTCGCCAAACTCGCGGCGATTCCCGAACTCACCGACCTCTCGCTCAATCGCACCGCCGTCACCGAAGCCGGTCTGGCCCCCTTCGCCGGGCGCGACCTGTCGGGCCTGGCGCTGTCGGGCACGCGCGTCACCGATGATCTGTTCCGCAAGCTCAGCCGGCTGAGTCAGCTTGATTCGCTGGACCTGAGCGATACGCAGATCACCGACGCCGCCATGCCGGCGATCCGTGCTTCGCCGAACCTGAGCATGCTGAATCTCGCCAACACGCGCGTGACCGACGAAGGCCTGCGCCAGCTTGAGGGCATCGAATCGATACACACGCTCAATCTCGCCGGCACGAAGATCACCGATGCCTCGGGGCCGATCATTCGCGGGATGAGTGTCTTCGTGCTGGATCTGTCGCGCACCGCCGTCACCGATGCGATTACGATCGTGTGGGAGAACAGCGTTTGGTCGCTCAGTTCGATCAACCTCGCCGACACCGCCCTCACGGACGCCGGCCTCGCCAAGCTGCGCAATCGCAATGATGTGCAGGAGATCGATCTCGCCGGGACGAAGATCACCGATGCCGCCGCCGACACGCTGGCAACGATGCAGCAGCTCGGCGTGATCAAAGTCGCGCGGACGGACATCACCGATGCCTTCATCGACAAGCTGCTGACCGTTCATGTCGCATTCGATACGCTCGACCTCTCCGGCACGCGCATCACCGATGCGTCGCTCGCCCGACTCGCCCGACTTCAATCGATCGGCTCCCTGTTCATCCGCGACACGGGCTGCACCCCCGCCGCCATCGACGCACTCGAAAAGACCCTGCACATCAAGGTCAACGAACAGCACGCCCCGCTTCAATACGACAACGCACCGGTTTTCTGAACCTTCGCGTCTCCGCCGCGGTAACACGGCCGGGGCGGCCGTGCCACAGCTTTCTTGCCTGCATCATTCTTGAGCGTGACAACATCACAGAGTCATGCGCGATTCACTTGCGCACGATCAGATGGGCGCTGTGACCCAGGTACAGGTCGGCGGCTTCCATGATGGTTTCGCTCATGGTCGGGTGCGGGTGGATGGTCAGGGCCAGATCCTCCGCGGTCGCGCCCATTTCGATGGCGAGCGCGGCTTCGGCGATCAGATCGCCGGCGCCGACGCCGACGATGCCGCAGCCGAGCACCCGGCCGGTGCGCGGGTCGATGATGAGCTTGGTCAGACCGTCCTGCCGGCCGAGCGTCGCAGCGCGGCCCGATGCGGCCCAGGGGAACTTCGTCACCTTGTGCGCCACGCCCTGATTGAGGCACTGCGTCTCCGTCAGCCCGGCCCACGCCACTTCGGGATCGGTGAACACCACGGCGGGAATCGTCGCCGGGTCGAACGCGGCGGGATTGCCGGCGACAGCATCGACGGCGACGCGCGCTTCGTGCGTCGCTTTATGGGCGAGGCCCGGTTCGCCGGCGACGTCGCCGATGGCGAAGATGTTCTGCACGTTGGTGGCGCGCTGGGGATTGACTTCGATGAAGCCGCGCTCGGTGACTTTGATGCCGAGCTTTTCGAGACCGAGGTTCTGCGAGTTGGGGGCGCGACCGACGGTGATGAGCACGCGGTCGTAGGTGCGCTCTTCATTGAGGTCGACGCCGACGAGTTTGACCTTGATGCCGTCCTTGGTTTCGGACATCTCGGTGACGCGCGTGTCGGTGAGGATCGCTTCGAATTTGCCCTTGAGCGATTTGCCGAGCACATCCACGAGGTCGCGGTCAGCGCCGGGGAGGATGCCGGTGAGCATTTCGACGACGGTGATCTTGGAGCCGAGGGCGGCGTAGACGGTGCCCATCTCCAGGCCGATGTACCCGCCGCCGATGACGAGCATCGACTTGGGGATTTCCGGAAGCTCCAGCGCGCCGGAGGAATCCATCACGCGCTTGGACCCGATGGCCAGCGCCTTGGGCATCGCCGGGCGCGAGCCGGTGGCGACGATCGCGGCGTCGAAGGACACATCCTGCTTCTTGCCGTCCTTGTCGGTGACGGACAGCGTGTTGGCGTCGGTGAACTCGCCGCGGCCCTGAATGAACTTGATCTTGTGGGCCTTGCTCATCATGCCCAGCCCGCCGGTCATCTTCGAGACGACCTTGTCCTTGAACGCGCGCAGCTTGTCGAGGTCGATCTTGGGCTTGTCGAAGGTGACGCCCCACGCGGAGGATTCATGCGCTTCGTTGATCAGTTTCGCGACGTGCAAGAGCGCCTTGGACGGGATGCACCCGACGTACAGGCACACGCCGCCGGGATTGGCGCGTTCGTCGATGAGCGTGACGTCCATGCCCAGATGTGCCGCATAAAAGGCAGCGGGGTAACCGCCGGGACCTGCACCGAGAACCAAAAGACGTTTACCGTTGTTGTTCGACACGATGGCAATTCCTTTATAGGAAGCGCGGGGCGATGCCCCGCCGCTAAACGATTAACCTTCGAGGGAAATGAGCAGCGGGTTTTCGACGGCCTGGACGATCCATCGCAGGAATCGCGCGCCGTCGGCGCCGTCAACGAGGCGGTGGTCGAAGCTCAGGGACAAGGGGGCCATCAGTCGGGGAATGAACTGTTTGCCGTCCCAGACGGGCTCCATGACGGCGCGGCCCATGCCGAGGATGGCGACTTCGGGGTGGTTGACGATCGGCGTGAAGAACCCGGTGCCGATGGAGCCGAGGTTGGTGATGGTGAACGTGCCGCCGGACATGTCGTCGGGCAGGAGTTTGCCATCGCGGGCCTTGATGGAGAGATTACCGATTTCGAGGGCGAGTTCGATGATGTTCTTCTTGTCGACGTCACGGATGACGGGCACGACGAGGCCGCGCGGCGTGTCGACGGCGACGCCGAGGTTGCAGTAGTGGTGCAGTTCGATTTCGCTCTTTTCGGTGTCGATCGACGCATTGAGATTCGGGAACACCTTCAAGGCGGCGGCGGCGATCTTCATGAACATCGGCGTGATGGTCAGCTTGCCCCCGGCCTGCTCGGCCTTCTTCTTGAACTGCTGACGCTCGGCTTCGAGGTCGGTCACGTCGGCCTTGTCGAAGATCGTCACATGCGGGACGGTGTTCCAGCACTTGGCCATGTGGGCGGCGGTGACTTTGCGGATCTTGGTCATCGCCTGCCGCTCGGCGCGGGGCTTGTCGGAAGCCGGGGCGCGACCGCCGGCGGCGGCGCGCGTGCGGGCGTAGGCCTTGACGTCTTCGACGCTGATGCGCCCGCCGGGTCCGGTGCCGGGGACCTGATGAATATCGATGCCGATCTCGCGGGCGAACTGCCGCACGGACGGCGCGGCGGCAACGGGACCTTGAGCGCTGGAGACGGGGACCGGCGCGGCGGGTTGTGCGGGGGCGGGTGTCGCAGCGGGCGCGGGAGCAGGCGCCGCTTCGCGGCTGCTGCTAACGGGCGCTTCGGGCTGCGGCGCGGGCGATTCCTTCTTGTCTTCCTTGCGACGGTCGGCTTTCTTGTCCACGGGTTTGGCGGCGGCGGATTCGTCAACGGTCAAAACAACTTGGCCGACCTTGACGGTGTCGCCCTTTTTGACCGAGATCGCGGTGATCTTGCCGGCGACGCTTGATGGGATTTCCATCACGGCCTTGTCCGTCTCGGCTTCGATGACCGGCTGATTCTTCGCGATGGTGTCACCGACGGCGACCATCAGGGAAACCACGTCGGCGGACTTTACATTCTCGCCCAGGTCGGGCAATTTGAACTCAACGGCCATGTCCGTTCCTTGCTCTTGATTTATGCTTTAAGCGGATTGGGTTTGTCGGGATTGATGCCCAGTTCCTTCACGACGGCGCTCAGACGCGACTTGTCATATTCGCCGCGATCGGCGAGCGACTTGAGCGCCGCGAGCACGACATATCGGGCATCGACTTCAAAATGATCGCGCAACGCCTGCCGGCTCTCGCTGCGGCCGAACCCGTCGGTGCCCAGCGAGACGATCCCGCCGGGGACCCACTTGGCGACGAGGTCCGGCAGCGCCTTCATGTAGTCGCTGGCCGCGATGATCGGGCCTTCGACCTTGCCGAAGCACTGCGTCACATACGGCACGCGCGCTTCCGACTCCGGATGCAAAAGGTTCCACCGCTCCACGTCCAGCGCCTCGCGACGCAGTTCCGTGTAGCTCGTCACCGACCAGACATCCGCGGCGACATCGTACTTGTCGGCGAGCATCTGCTGCGCTTCGAGCACGCTGTTGATGATCGACGCGGAGCCGAGAAGCTGAGCGCGGAGCTTGGCCTTCTTCGGCGCGGGCTTGAGCTTGTAGGCGCCCTTCAAGATGCCTTCTTCGCAACCTTCGGGCTTGGCGGGATGCGCGTAGGGTTCATTGCCGACGGCGAGGTAGTAGAAGATATCCTCGTTTTCGTAGTACATCCGCCTGATGCCGTCGCGGAGGATGACGGCGATCTCGTAGCCGTAGGCCGGGTCGTAGGCCCGGATGTTCGGAACGACGGAGAAAAGCAGGTGCGAATGACCATCCTGATGCTGAAGGCCTTCGCCATTCAGAGTCGTGCGACCGGCGGTGCCGCCGAGCATGAAGCCCCGGCTGCGGATGTCACCGGCGAGCCAGACGAGGTCGCCGATGCGCTGGAAGCCGAACATCGAGTAGTAGATGTAGAACGGGATCATCGGCTGGGCATGGCTGGTATGACTCGTGCCCGCGGCGATGAAGGAGCACATCGAGCCGGCTTCGTTGATGCCCTCTTCGAGGATCTGGCCGTCGGTCGTTTCCTTGTAGTAGGCGATCGTGTCGCGGTCGACGGGCTCGTAGAGCTGGCCGACGTGCGAGTAGATGCCGACCATCGGGAACAGCCCGTCCATGCCGAACGTGCGGGCCTCGTCGGGGATGATCGGCACGATGTACTTGCCGATCTGCTTGTCGCGGAGCAGTTTCTGCAGGACGCGGACGAAGGCCATCGTGGTGGCCATGTCCTTGTCGCCGGTGCCCTGATCGAACTGCGTGAAGGCGGAATCGTCGGGGGCTTCCCAGTTGTTAGTGACGACGGTTCGGCTCGGGACGGGGCCGCCGAGGGCCGCCTGCCGCTCGCGGATGTACTGCATCTCGATCGAGTTGTCGGCGGGGCGATAGAAGGGCAGATCCTTGACCTGCTCGTTGGTGAGCGGGATGTTGAAGCGGTCGCGGAAGGCGAGCATCTCCGCCTCGTTCATCTTCTTCTGCTGATGCGTGATGTTCATGCCTTCGCCGGCTTCACCGAGGCCGTAGCCCTTGATGGTCTTGGCGAGGATGACGGTCGGGGCGCCTTCGTGTTCGAACGCCGTCTTGTAGGCCGCGTGAACCTTGCGGGGGTCGTGCCCGCCGAGGCGGAGGTGCCAGAGCTGGTCGTCGGACATGTTGGCGACCATCTGCTGGAGCTTCTCATGAGCGCCGAAGACGTTTTCACGGATGTAGGCCCCGCCTTCGACGCGCAGCTTCTGGTACTCGCCGTCGACCATTTCTTCGAGGCGATGGACCAGCAGGCCTTCATCATCCTGTTCAAAGAGCGGGTCCCAGTCGCCGCCCCAGAGGACCTTGATGACGTTCCAGCCGGCGCCGCGGAAGATGGCTTCAAGCTCCTGAATGATCTTGCCGTTGCCGCGCACCGGGCCGTCGAGGCGCTGAAGGTTGCAGTTGATGACCCAGATGAGGTTGTCGAGCTTTTCGCGGGAGGCGAGGGTGATGGCGCCGAGGGTTTCGGGCTCATCGACTTCGCCGTCGCCGCCGAAGTTCCAGACCTTGGCGCCCTTGTACTCTTTGATGCCGCGGTCGTCGAGGTATCGCATGAACCGGGCGCGGTAGATCGACATGAGAGGGCCGAGGCCCATGCTCACGGTCGGGTATTCCCAGAAGTCGGGCATGAGCCAGGGGTGCGGGTAACTGGAGAGGCCGGCCCCGATGCCGTCGCGCAGTTCGCGGCGGAAGTTTTTGAGGTGGCTCTCGCTCAGACGCCCTTCGGTGAAGGCGCGGGCGTAGTTGCCGGGGGAGGCATGACCCTGAAAGTACACGCTGTCGCCTCCGCAGGCGTGTTTTCGGCCGCGGAAGAAGTGGTTGTAACCCACTTCATACAGCGTGGCGATCGAAGCATACGTGCTGATGTGCCCGCCGGGGGCGGCGGGGTCGCGGTTGGCGCGGACGACCATCGCCATGGCGTTCCAGCGGATGATGCTCTTGATGCGGCGTTCGATTTCCAGATTGCCCGGATAGGGCGGCTGACGATGGGTCGGAATCGTGTTCAGATACGGCGTCTGACTCGTAACAGGCAGGACGACGCCCTGTTTCTGTGCGTGAATCTGCAGATTCCGCAGGAGCTGGCGTACGAAATCAGGCCCGCGGGAGGCCAGTACATCCTCGAGGGAGTCGAGCCAGTCGTGCGTCTGCTGGGCCAGCGCAGCCGGGTCGTCGGAGGAATGGCCTACGTAAGTGCTCATAACCTGGTCGTCCTTCGTAATCGTTCAGCAATCGCCGTCAAAACCCGGCGTTTGGCCTCGGGGGCCGCGACAAGCATCGCGCTCCACCATGATACGAACATCCCGTTCAAAAGTCACAGTGGGGTGGTCCCCCAACGATAAATACCGCGGCCGCGCTGCGGGGTTTTCACCCTGGCGCGGCCGCAGTAGAGCATATGTTAACGAATCGCCCGGAAGGATGAAAGGCATCGGGAACCAGCGCCGTTGAGCGACGCCGCTTTTGACCGTGAGCTTGCCGAACGGGCGGCGGGCGCTCCCCCGGCCTCAGTGCCCCCGCCCGATGCGGATCACGCTGTTCCAGCCCCCATGACAGTCATCCTCCACCGCATGCGTCGCATAATCCGCTTCCCAGAGCTTGCCGTCCACCAGATACTTGAACCGGTACTCGCCCGGCGGCAGCGCCAGCTCCGCACGCCACCAACCCTTTCCGTCCGCCTCCATCGACAGATGATGGATCGACCAGTCGTTGTAATCCCCCGCCATCACGACACGCTTGGCCGTCGGCCGGTAATACGCAAATTCCACCAACCCGTCGACACGCTGAGAAACCATGGCACGCTCCGATGCTGAATATTGTGGCGATCACCGACCCGCGGCCGGACGATTGCATGGTTGTTCATCACTTTCCCCGCAGCATCCCTGCCGTGAATCCCAATGAGCAAGACATGTGCCACATCGCACCGGCGCGGCAACACGCCCGTTTTCTCCCATCGCCGTGCGCCCCTGTTTACAACTCAGAATCGCAGATTATCGCGCATCCGCATGACGCAATGCGCGCATGGACAAGCCCGTGCGCACCGGCGCACCGGGGTTGGCCGCGCCCATGCGCTACTTGACAGGACTTATAACGATCCCCCGTCATGCCCGTGCGCGATTTGCCATCGCTGTGCGCCCCTTGCGACGCACCGATGCGCCGAGCGGGCCAAACGCCCCGCTCACCAGAACAGATCGCGATTGCCCAGCGAATAGCTGTACATCAGATTCGTCTCCGCCATCGAGCGCCAAAGCACGCTGCCGTTGAGATACGCGACGTTGGTTCCGATGGGCATCACATCGGAAGTGCCCCAGTGCGAACGGGTCCAGTCGCTCCATGTCTGCGCATCGCGCCGCAACTGATTGTCGGCGAAGATCGGCATGTTGGCCTTGTCCGTCTGCCGGGTCACCTGAAGGTTCCTGGAATCCTTGGTGTACTTGGAGCTGACTGCGGGATTGAGATGGGCCGACATCATCGTGAAGTAGCTGGTGACCAGTTCGTTGCTCGAGCCCCATGTTTCATTGACATGGACCCAGTACTGCGGATCGCGATTGTTGTTGCCGTACGCATCGCTCGTCGGATACCCTGATGCGCCCACGCTGTTCTGCGCCAAAAACGACGGGCAATACAGCACATTCAGTCCGTCCGCCATGTTCTGCTTCATGAACAAAAGCGACGGCGTCCGCTTCCACATATACAGATTCGGCGAGCTGGTCAGATCGCTCAACGGCGGCAGCATCCCCCGGTTCGACGACCCGTACGCGAACGCCGCCACGCTCATCTGATGCAGATTCGATCCGCAGGCGACCATCTGAGCCGACTGCCGCGCCTGCGTGAGCGACGGAAGCAGAATCGAGATCAGAAGCGTGATGATCGCCACCACCACGAGCAGCTCGATGAGCGTGAACGCCCCATTGGCGGCGGGGCGACTGAAGTCACCCCGCCTCAAGCGCGGGACCGATCCGCACCGAACCTCGGCATGAACGCATTCATGTTTCATCGGCGTCGTATCCATAAAAGCGACATCAGCGCCAACCCCGCCGGCAACGCGGCGGGCGCGGGAATCGTCGTCACCAGCGGCGCACTGCCCGCCACACGGATTTCGTCGAACGTCACACCCGTCGCCCCCGGCGCGGCCGTGGCGGCGGCGGCCATGGCCAGCTTGTCGAAGTTGAACGCCCCGCTGGCGATCGAAATCCGATTGGACACGGCGTTGAAATCCGTCTCGCCGTTGGGATTGAGCCATGCATCGATCGTCAGCGCGTCGCCCAGGTTCGAGAAGACGAACTTGACGACGATCAAGGCGACATCGCTCGTGAACACCCCCAGGTCGGGCGTCGCGGTGTTGGACAGGTCGTAAGCCCGCTGCTCGAACTGCGCGCTGGCGGTGTTGCCGTCGCCGCGCAGGAGTCCGACGGCGTATTTGCGCGTCGCGCCGTCGTAGAGTTCGATGGTGAAGAAGCTGCCCGCCGCATCGTTGTTCTGCGAGTTGCTGGACGTCTGCATGAGGAAGCTCAAAAAGACGGTCTCGTCGGCGTTGCCGAACGTGTGATTGAGGTCGATGGTGGAGCGGGCGTTCTTGGCGGTGGCGTCCAGGCCCGATTCATTGAGCAGGTTCGGATGGTTGAGGCCGTGGTTTTCGACGGTGAATCCCCCGCCGGAGGTGGCGGCCCATTCGGCGTTCTTCGTGTTCAGTGCACCGGGGCTGTAGGCGAACGGGTCCTCCACGAAGACGTTGCCGACGCTGGCGCGCTCGATGCCGAATCCGGAATTGTTGAGCGTGATCTTCGCATCGCCGCCGGCGCTGGTCCCGCTGTAATCGCCGGTCACGCCCGAGAGACTCGACACTTTTTTCCATGTCGCCCCGGCGACGGTGGCGGTGGACCCGATGCGCCCGCTGAACAGCGCCTGCGCGGGAGCGAGCTGATCGAGGCCCGCCGAGGCGGTGCGCCCCAGCCCGTTGACCAGCGCGACGTCGGCGGCTTTGAGCGAGGTATTGAACAGGCCCACGTCGTCGATGGAGCCGATCATCGGATCGGTCGGCGTGGAGGCGTTGGCATTGCTGCGCCGGATGCCGCCGATCGACAGGGTGTCCACGGCACTGGAAAAAGTCTGCGCCGCGGTGTCGGTGCTCACGAGCTTGCCGTCCACGTACATCTGCACGAGCGTGTTGGACGTGTACACGCCGGTGAGCTGATGCCATTGGTTGTCGGCCACGTTCGGGCCGTCCGTGTCGAACGGCGCGGCATCAAACGTCGGATTGCGCGTCATGAGGTAGTTGGTCCCGTTGCTGAACACCCCGCCGCCGTAATACAGCGACCCGGACGCCAGGTTCGAGACGCCGAACACGGTGTAACGATTGGCGGGCGCGGCGGCGACCTTGAACCAGCCGCTGAGCGTGAATCCGTAGGCGGCCAGATCATCGGCGGCGTTGGAGGCGGTGTTGGTCGAGAGCATGTCGCCCGTGCCGTCGAAAGCGATCGCCCCGGAGCCGATGAACCCGGTCGTCGCGACGGGGTTTCCGCCGACGCTCAGGTCGGACGTCGCCCCGTCGGTGCCGGCGTTGGTCACGCCGGTCGTCAGGTCGTCGAGCGTCCAATACCCCGTCAGCGCCGCGCGGGCGCCGGTTGCCCAAAGGGTCATCATCAGGGCGCACATCACGAATTGCCGGGCGATCTTGTCCATTCTCATCGTCGTTCCTTTCCTGTTCGGGTCATGGGCGGTCGGACGCGGGCGACGCGGCGGCGCGCGGCAAAAGGCGCGGCGGATCGTCGGCCACACGAATTTCATCAAACAGCGTCGGCGTCGCATCGAGCCCCTCGTCGGCGACGCTGCTGATCTTCAGACGGTCGAAACGGAACGCCCCGGACGGGAGCGTGATCCGGTGGGACGCCGCGGTGAAGTCAACCGCGCCGTCGGGGTTGAGCCAGGCGTCGATGGTCATGCTCCGATCGCCGGCCCACTGTAAATGCACGACGAAAAGCTGCGTGCCGGCGCCGGCCGGGCCCAGGTCGGGCGTCTGGGCGGCGCTCAGCGCGTAGGCGCGATGCTCGAAGCGCGTGCTGTGCGTATCGCCGTCGTTGCGGAGGAGGCCGATGGCGTAACGGCGATGGACATCGTCGTCGCCGCCGTCGCAGAGCGAAATCACACGGAAGGGACCCAACCCCTGAGCGGTCCGCCCCGGCGCGGTGCGCATCAGGAAACTGAGGTAGACGCTTCGGTCCGCCGGTCCGATCGAGTGCTCCATCGGGATGACGAGACTGGCGGCGCGGCCCTCCAGCGCGCGGGGCGAAACGTCGGCGAGGGCGGTGGCGCTCAGGTCGGCGGCGAGCAGACGCCAGTGATCCATCGTTTCGCTGACCCAATGCAGCGGCCCGAAGTCGGACGTCTGAAGCGGCGCATCGAACGATTCAAAAAAGCGGATGCGCCGGCCCAGGGCGGGCGAGATGCCGGCGAGACGGATTTGCCCGGCGGTGGCGTCGTCGATCGCCGCGTCATTGACGACCACGAACTGACCGGCGGTGATGAAGCGGACCTGCGAGCGCGTCTCGACACGGGCGCGACCGGCGACCATTTGAATGTAGACGCGCCCGGCGGCGTCATCGTCGACGCGCATGACATACTCGGTGCCCAAGTCGATGACGCGGACATCGTGCGGCGCTTCGACGGTAAAACCGTGAGCGCGGTCGTGGATGTGGGCGTGAATCACGCCTTGCGTGAGGCGGCCGGCGTTTGATCCGGTCATTTCAAACCGGCACGGGCCGGTCAGATCGACGACGGCGGTGGATTGGAACATGAGCTGGGCGCGGCCGGCGGTGAGTTTGATCGGGCCGGTCAGGTCGGAGCCCAGGGCGCGGTCGCCATCGGCGAACTGCGCGTCGTCAGAGACATCGCTGAGGATGGCGTACGCAGCCGGGGCAGCGGAGTGGGGTGTGGGGAGTGGGGAATGCGGAGCGGTCGGCAGGAAGACAAAGAAGAGCGCGGCGGCGATTGCGAGGAGCGCGGCGCTTGCGTACCAGACGCTTCGCCGCGAAGCGCGGCTCAGCGTCGGCGTGGCCTCCGTAGAGACGTCTTCCACCGCGCGCCACGCCGACGCTGCCTGCCCTGAGCTGGGTCGAAGGGAGCCTGCTCTGAGGCGAAGCGTCTGGTCCGACCACAGCGACAGCGAGGCATGGATATCCATGTATCGCAGGAAGGCGTCGAGGGCGGCGGGGTCGGTGATGAGGCGGCGCTCGAAGGCGGCACAGGCGGGGGCGTCGAACCGGTCCTCGCAGTAGGCGGCGCAGAGGCCGGCAAAGTCATCGGGTTGGATCGGCGCGTGGGTCATGGCGGTTACGCGGTCTGTTCGGCGGCTTTGCGGTCGACGCATGCACCGAGGGCGCGGCGGATGCGGTCGAGGGTTTTGTAGATCGTGTTGATGGGCCGGCCGGTGCGCTGAGCGAGGGCCTGCATGGTTTCCGTTCCGGCGTAACGGTCGCGGAGGAGCTGACGATGCGGTTCGGACAACTCCTCCAGACACGCTTCGAGGAGCCGGCGGCGGTCGATCAGCGATTCGCTCATCGCCGCCCGGCGCTCGGCGAGTTTCTCGACCAGTTCGCTGGAGAATAGATGCCGATCGCGGCGGTGTTTCGTGCGGTGGGTCAGGACTTCGTAGTAGGCGATGCGGAAGGCCCAGGCGGCGAAGTTCGTGTTCGGATCGAACTTGTCGAACTGGCTCCAGAGCTTAATGGAGGTTTCCTGAATGACGTCCTCGGCATCGGCGGGGCTGGGCACGAGGGTCAGCACATAGCGGTAGATTTCGCGCATGTGGGTCGCGATCAGGCGAGCGAATTCATCGGGCCGGGCGGACATGACGTGACTCCTCTATACGGAAAGGACACGGGGCCGGGCGATTGGTACAGGCGGCGGCTGAAAAAATCGGCCGCATGTTGCGGTTTTCGCAAATGTGCTATTTTAGAGCGGTTGCAAAACCGTCGCCGCGAGGAACGGATATGGGTGACAACGTCAAATGTTCGTCGTGCGGCGTGAACTTTCACGCGATCTTCGGGGGCATGCCCTGTCCCTACTGCGGCCAGCCGCAGAAGGCCGCGGACGGATCGGCCGTCGCCTTCGCCGCGCCGATCGCGCAGACGGCGTCGAACCTCGCGCCCGACGCCCCCGACGCCATCGAGCGCCAGCCGTGTCCGATGTGCGGGGAACTCATCGCCGCCGGCGCGACCCAATGCCGCTACTGCGGCGAAGTCTTCAGCGCCCCGCTGCGGGATCTTTTCGGCGGCGAGGGCGACCTGAGCGACCCCGGCTGGCTGAAGGTCGCGCAGGGGTTGCGATTGATCTATCTGGGCGTGTGCATCATCGTGTTGGGCGCGATTCTGTTTGGCGTCGGAGCGGCGATCATGAGCGGGACCGCCCGCGGGCGCGTTGATGAGATAAGCGCATTCGTCGTCCTGGCCGGGTTCGCCGGCCTGATCTTCCTCGGTGCGTTCATCACCATGATCGTCGGTCAGGTCAAATGCACCGCCGTCCCCGAAGCGACGGGCGCGCGCGGCATGATCAACGGCGCGGTCGTCTGTTTGATCATCAGCATCCTTTGCAACATCATTGTGGCCACGTCAAAGGTGGAAGAAATTGAGTTGATCGCGGGGTTGGTGTCGATGGTGGGCTACTTCTTGTTCATGCTCTTCATCCAACGCACCGCCATCCATCTTGGCGATGAGCCGACGGCCCGAAGCGCCAAACATCTCATGGGCACGATGGCCGGCATTTACCTGGCGATGATTGTCTTCAGGGTCCTCTCGATCACGGACCCCAACGCTGTGGACGACCCGGGGGCCGTGACGGGCATCCTCGGCCTGATCGTCGGCCTCGGCGGTCTGATCTGTTTGTTCTGGTACCTGCGACTGATTGTCGGCCTTCGCAAACGGATTCTGGCGATGATCGGCCTTTGATCGTCGGCTCGCCGGGCGCGTTCGCCGCGGGCTTAAACAGTGGATATTTGGCCCGATCGGGACGATAATGACCGCATCGCCACCGTAGCTCAATTGGCAGAGCAGCGGTTTTGTAAACCGCAGGTTGACGGTTCGAGTCCGTTCGGTGGCTTTGTCTTGCCGCAATACCGCTGGTCCAAGTCGCGTTGATTCCTACACGCACACCCACGCCGCAGGGAGCCCGCCATGAAAGGGTTGTCATATGTGTTGCTCGCCGCGCTGATGTCGGCGGCGATGGGCCTTCGCACGTTCGCCGAGCCGCCGCAGAGGATGAACGTCGTGTTCCTGCTGTCGGACGATCAGCGGGCGGACGTGCTGAGCTGCGCGGGGTTCCCGGTGATCCAAACGCCCAACATCGACAAGCTGGCGGCGGGCGGGGTGCGCTTCGCCAACGGGTTCGTGACGACGAGCATCTGTGCGGCGAGTCGGGCGACGTGTTTCACGGGGCTGGTGGAGCGCACGCACCGGTTCACCTTCGGCACGCCGCCGATCGCGATGCGCTTCATCGATGACAGCTACCCCGTGCTGCTGCGCGCGGCCGGGTACCGCACGGGATTCTTCGGCAAGTTCGGCGTGCACGTCGAAGGGGGGAAAAAGACGACCGAGCGCATGTTCGACGAATACGCCGACCTGTTCCGCAATCCGTACATCAAGAAACTGCCCGACGGCACGATGCGCCACATCGACGACATCGAAGTCGACCGCGCGATCGACTTCCTCCGCGCGACGCCCAAAGGCACGCCCTTCTGTCTTTCCGTCTCGTTCAACGGCGGTCACGCCGAGGACGGCGACAAGGAACACCAGTACACCGCCGCGCCGCCGGAGCAGGAGCTTTACAGCGATGTGAAGATGCCCCGGCCCAATCTCGACGACCCGACGATCTTCGAGGCGATGCCCGAGTTCCTCAAAAAGTCGATGAACCGCGAGCGGTATTTCTGGCGTTGGGACACGCCGGAAAAATACGACCTCAACATGCGCAACTACCTGCGTCTGCTCACGACGGTCGACCGCAATGTGGGGCGCGTGATGGAGGAACTGGCCAAGGAGGGGCTGACCGACAAGACGATCGTCATCTACATGGGCGACAACGGCTACTACATGGGCGAGCGGGGATTCGCGGGGAAATGGACGCATTTCGACGAGTCGCAGCGCGTGCCGCTGATCGTTTTCGATCCGCGTCTGCCCGCCGGTTCGCGCGGCCGGGTGGCGAACAACATTTCGCTGAACCTCGACATCGCTCCGACGATTCTCGATGGGGCGGACGTGACGATTCCCGCGCGGTATCAGGGCCGCTCGCTTTTGCCGCTGATGCGCGACGGCCACGCCGCCGATTCGCGCGCCGGCTTCTTCTGCGAGCACCTGATGAATCACAAGGACATCCCCAAATGGGAGGGCTACCGCAACGGGCGGTACGTATATGCGCGGTATTTTGAGCAGAACCCGCCGTACGAATTTCTGCACGATCTGGAGAAGGACCCCTCCGAACTTCAGAACTTCGCGAGCGATCCGGCCTACGCCGATGTATTGGCGAAGATGCGGCGGACGACGGACGAATGGCGCGACAAGTACGATCAGGAAGGCAAGGGTCCGCAAGCGGAAGTCACGCCCGAGTCGCGCCGGGGCGAGTGATGAGGCGCGTGTGATAGATTTCAAAGCCGCGGGCCTGGTAGTTGGACAGAGCGTGCGGGTGATCGTTGGTGCAGGTGTGGAGCCAGACGCGCCGGGTCCCGGGCAGGGCCCATGCGATCTTCAAAACGTCGTCGAGCATGCGCCGCCCCAGTCCGCGCCCGATATGCTCTGGCAGCAGTCCGAAGTAGCAAAGCTGCACGCTCCCCGCCGCATCGTCGTGCAGTTCCGCGTACCCGACTTCGTCATCATCGAGCCGGGCGATCCATGTGCTCAGCCCCTCGCGCCGGGCGTAGGCGTGCCAGTCGCTCATCGACCAGCTCAGCCGATCCTTCCATAACCAGTTCGCCCCCACGCGCCGGTAGAACCGATCGTTCACCGCGCCGTCCGGCGGCGTGACGAGGTCGATGCCCCACCCCGCCGGGGCCTCGGCGACGTCGCCAGCCGGCGGGCGCAGCATCTGAAGATAGTAAATCGTGACTTCGCTCATGCACTGTTCAACCCGACCGCGATCCGACAACGGGCCCGGCGGGGATCGAACCCGCACGAAAGTTGCCCCCCAAGGATTTTAAGCCCCCTGCCAACGCCGCACAATCAAGCACTTACATCATGGGCGCATCATCGGCCGCGGAATCGACCTTGATCATCCCCGAACCGACCCGCATGCCCGCATGATGCCCAACCGCGCCCCTCGCGCCCCGACATACCGATTGACCGCCATCATTTTGTACGGTATATGTTCGGTATGTCGCTGAGATACCTTTTCGTCGATATGAACTCCTATTTTGCGAGCGTCGAGCAGCAGACGAACCCCGGTCTGCGAGGGCGGCCGGTCGGGATCGTGCCCATGATGACGGACTCGACGTGCTGCATCGCCGCCAGTTACGAGGCCAAGGCGTTCGGCGTCAGCACCGGGACCGGCGTGCGCGAGGCCCGGCGGTTGTGCCCCAAGATCGCACTGGTGGAGGCCCGGCCGCAGGTCTATGTCGAGTATCACCACCGCATCGTCGAAGCGGTCGAATCCTGTCTGCACGTGGATTGCGTCAGCTCGATCGACGAGATGTACGGCCGGCTCATGGGCGTCGAACGCGAACCGCAACAAGCGGCGGCGATCGCGTTCAACGTCAAGGCGGCGATTCGACGCGTCGGCGAAGCCCTGCGATGCTCCATCGGCATCGCGCCCAACGCCTGGCTGGCCAAAGTCGCGTCCGACATGGTGAAGCCCGACGGCATGACGATGATCCTGCCCGATCAGTTGCCCGAAGCGCTGTACCGGCTCAAGCTCACCGACCTGCCCGGCATCGCGACGCGCATGAGCCAGCGGCTGGAGTCGCGGGGTATTCGGCATGTGCATCAGCTATGCGCCGCCGGCGAGGCGGAGTTGGCGGCGGCATGGGGATCGAAGGTGCTCGGGGCGATCTGGTATCAACAGTTGCGGGGCGTCGATCTGCCGTATCGACCGACGCGACGCGGCACCGTCGGTCATTCCCATGTCCTGCCGCCCGATCAGCGAAACGAACGCGACGCCTACCGCGTCACCGTGCGGATGCTGCACAAGGCCGCGCATCGGATGCGCCGGCTGGGCTATCACGCCAGCCGCCTCACCGCACGCGTCAGCTTCATCGGCGGCGGGCGATGGGAGCAATACGCCGGCCTGCCGCAGACCCGCGACACGCTGACCATGATCGCCGTGCTGCAAACGCTCTGGTCGCACAAGCCGATCCGCGAGCCGCTGAAAGTCGGCGTCGAACTGTCGGAACTGACCGCCGACGCCTGCGCCACCCTGCCCCTCTACGCCGCACAAGCCAGGCATGAAATGCTCGGCGACGTGATGGACCGGATCAACGAACGATTCGGCCGCGATGCGATCTACTCCGCCGTGATGCTCGGCGTTAAGCACGCCGCCCCGACGCGCATCAGCTTCACGCAGATACCCGCCGCCGACGAATTCGGCTGACGGTCATCACAAAACATCAATGGGCTCGGCGGGGATCGAACCCGCACGGGGGTTGCCCCCCAGGGGATTTTAAGTCCCCTGCGTCTGCCAATTCCGCCACGAGCCCGGCGTCGTGTCAGTGTATCGGGCGAATCGGCGCTTGGGAATTTTCGTCGATCGCATCGGCAGACGTTATCGGCCCGTGAATTTTTCATGGTTTTTCCAATCGCGGACCGATGCCCAGAGATTGGAGGGATCCCTCCGATGGAGTCGTCGTTCATGGGGCTGCGCGAGCAAAAAGCATTGCGGCGATACATGCGCGGGTTGGCGCGGCAGGAGCGTTACGCCCTGATGATGTATCACGTCGACCAGCTCACGCCGCATGAGATCAGTCTCGTGCTCGATCTGCCGTTCGGACAAATTGTGGCGATGATCGAGCGGCTCGGCCGGGAGGCGCGGCTGGTTCTGGAGCGGGCGGCGCAGTCGTTGCCGCTGGCCGATACGGCTTGAGCGGATGACCCACCTTTGAAAATGCGTCGGGGCCTTGCGGGTTCGCGTCAGGCGGCGTGCAATCGGTTGCCGCTGGGCGGGGTCAGTGGTACATTTGCCCTTTCATTTAGTCGGCGAAGAGGCATTCTCGCCCGGTGGTCGAATCACGCCTGGAGGTCACATCGCATGTCCCACATCGCGCTTTATCAACGTCTGGCGCTCGTCGCCCTCATCGCCCTGCCCCTGACGGCGTGCAACAAGTCCGAGCCCGCGCCCGCGCCCGGAAGCGGCGGCTCGACGCCGACGCCCGCCGCGACGAACAAGCCCGTCAAGGTCATCGCCTTCGACGAAAACGACGTCACCCTTCAGGGCATCAAGGACGGCTCCGTCGTCGGCACCATCGTGCAGAACCCGTACATGTACGGCTACAAGTCCATCGAAGTGCTCAACGAGCTGCACAAGGGCAACAAGGACGTGATCCCCGCGGACAAGTTCATCAACATCCCCGCCCGCGTGGTCCTCAAGGACGCGAGCCGGGGCGAGTTCGCCGGGGCGAAGGTCGAAGATGTGGACACGTTCTGGGCGGACCTGAAAAAGAAAGTCAGCGGCAAGAGCGATGACGCGGCCGCGGCGCCCGCACCGAGCGGCGGAGATAAGCCCAGCTATGCGTTCGTGACGAACGGCGTGGCGAACTTCTGGACGATCGGCAAGGCGGGCGTGGACAAGGCGGGGGCGGACCTGAACGTCAACGTCACGACGATCATGCCCAGCGGCATCACCGATCAGACCCGCCGCGTCGAGGACCTTCTGACCCGCGGAATCGACGGTCTGTCCATCAGCGCGATCAACCCCGAGAATCAGGGCGAAGTGCTCAGCAAGGCGGCGGAAAAGACGAACCTCATCAGCGTCGACTCCGACGCCCCCAATTCCAGCCGGCTCGTCTACATCGGCATGGACAACTATCAGGCCGGGATGATCTGCGGCAAGCTGACGCGCGACGCCCTGCCGGACGGCGGGAAGATCATGATCTTCATCGGCCGGCTCGATCAGGACAATGCGCAGCGCCGGCGGCAGGGATGCATCGACGGGATCCTCGGCCGCGAACCCGATCCCTCGCGCCGCGACGACCCGGGCGCGGTGCTGACCAGCGATGACGGCAAGTTCATCATCCTCGGCACGATGACCGACAACTTCGACCGCGCCAAGGCGAAGGCCAACGCTGAGGACGCCCTGACGCGCAATCCCGACATCGCCGCGATGGTGGGCCTCTTTGAGTACAACCCGCCCTTGATCATGGAAGCCCTCGACCGCGCCGGCCGGCTGGGCAAGTGACATGAGCGAAGCGGCCCGGCTCCAGCTTTCCGGCATCACCAAGCGCTTTCCCGGCGTGCGGGCGCTGCACAATGTGTCATTGACGCTCGGGCCCGGCGAAGTACTGGCACTGATCGGCGAGAACGGGGCGGGCAAAAGCACGCTGATGAAAATCCTCGCCGGCGTACAGAAGCCCGACGCGGGCGCGATGACGATCGACGGGCAGCGCGTCGAGTTCAACCATGTCGATGACGCCCTGTCGGCGGGCGTGTCGCTGATCCATCAGGAATTGAATCTGGCGGACAATCTGGATGTCGGAGCCAACATTTTTCTGGGGCGCGAGCCGATGAAGATGGGCCTCATCGACAAGAAGAAGATCGCCCGCGACGCCCGCAAATATCTGGACATGGTCGGGCTCGACATCGACCCGCGGACGATCGTCAGCACGCTGACGATCGGTCGCCAGCAGCTTGTCGAAATCGCCAAGGCGCTGTCGACGAACGCGCGGATACTGATCATGGACGAGCCGACGTCGTCGCTGAGCACGCACGAGACGCTGACGCTTTTCAAGGTGGTCAAGGATCTGCGGACGCGCGGCGTGAGCGTGATCTATATTTCGCATCGCTTGGGGGAAGTCTGCGAACTGGCGGATCGCGTCACCGTGCTGCGCGATGGGGAGAACGCCGGCGACCTGGACCGCGGCGAAATCAGTCACGACCGGATGGTGCGGCTGATGGTGGGAAGGGACGTGAGCCAGTTTTATCATCGCGAGCCGCACGAACCGGGCGAGGCGGTGCTGCGCGTCGAGCACCTGCGGACACCGGCGCACCCGGCTCACGCGCTGAGCTTCGAGGTGCGTGCGGGCGAGATCGTCGGCATGGCGGGGCTGGTCGGCGCGGGGCGGACGGAGATGATCGAAACGCTTTTCGGCGTGACCCCGGCCGTCGGCGGGTCGATCCGGATGGGCGGGCGATCGGTCGCCATTGAAAGCCCGATCGACGCCATCGCGTCGGGGATGGCGCTGGTGCCGGAGGATCGCAAGCAATGCGGGCTGGTGCTGGAGATGGCGGTTCGGACGAATTTGTCGCTGGCATCGCTCAAGCGTGATGCGAAGCGCGGTTTCCTGAACCGCGGCGCCGAAGGCGCGATCAGCCGGCGCATGATCGAGGCGATGCGGATCAAGACGCCGCACGATCGGCAGATGGTGCAGTATCTTTCGGGGGGCAATCAGCAGAAGGTGGTGCTGGGCAAATGGCTGGCGATGCGGCCGCGGCTACTGATCCTCGACGAGCCGACGCGCGGGATCGATGTCGGAGCGAAGGAGGAGATCTACAAGCTGATGCACGATCTGGCCGGTCAGGGCACGGCGATTCTGTTCGTGTCGAGCGAGATGGAGGAAGTGCTGAGTCTGTCGGATCGGACGCTCGTCATGCACGAAGGCCGGCTCACCGGCGAACTGAAGCGCGAGGAACTGAGCGAGGAAGCGGTGATGCATCTTGCGACGGGCGAAACCAAAGCGGCTTAAATCATGAAGAAACTTCTCGGCATTCTCGGCCTGCTCCTTGCGATCTGTCTGTACACCGCCGTATGCAGCGATCGATTTCTTTTGGTGGGCAACATTCAGAACCTCGTGCACCGCACGGCCCTGTTCGGCATCCTTTCGATCGGCGCGGCGTTCGTCATCATCACCGGCGGCATCGATCTGTCGATCGGGTCGATGGTCTGTCTCGTCGGCGTGACGCTGCCGTGGCTGCTCACACAGCATGGCTGGAGCGTCTGGACCGCGGTGCCGCTGGTGATGGGATTGTCCGTCGTCATCGGCTTGTTTCACGGCCTGCTCGTCACGCGCATGCGGCTCCAACCGTTCATCGTCACCCTCTGCGGCCTGCTCATCTACCGCGGCATCGCCCGCGGGATGACCAGCGATCAGTCGCAGGGATTCGCCCTGGGTTTCAAGGGACTCCGCTCCATCGCCACCGGCCATCTGCCGATCTTCGGCACCGGCGCCGGCGTTTTCGAGCTGCCCGCCACCACGTTCACGCTCATCATCGTCGCCATCATCGCGGCGATCTTCCTCAACAAGACGATCTACGGCCGATACCTGCTGGCGCTGGGCCGCAACGAACAGGCGGCGCGCTACTCGGGCATTCCCACCGAACGCATGATCCTGCTGGCGTATGTCATCTGCTCGACGCTGGCGGGGCTGGGCGGAATGCTGTTCGTGCTGGACATCAACGCGGCGCAGCCCAGCGACTTCGGCAACTTCTATGAACTGTACGCCATCGCCGCCGCCGTGCTCGGCGGATGCTCCCTGCGCGGCGGGGAGGGGTCGATCCTCGGCGTCCTCATCGGGTCGGCCGTCATGGTCGTCCTCTCGAACATGATCAACCTTGTGCACCCCAACTATCAGAACGTCGAGTTCGCCATCATCGGCTTCGTGATTCTGGCGGGCGTGATCGTCGATGAGGTGGTCAAGCGTTTCGCGGCCCGTCGCCGAGCGGTGCGGCAGGCGCAGGCGGCGGAGCGCGGCGAAGGGTGATCGACGATGCTCAGGCCCCATCGCACGGCGATGCCGCTATGATGAGCTCTGACCCGACGAGGAAGCAGCCATGTCACGCATGTCCAAGCGGATGATTCAGTTGCTGGCGATCGCACTGCTGGCCGGCCTCGCGCCGGCGGGCGAGCCGGTCAAGCTGTTCAACGGACATGACACAAGCGGGTGGAAGACCAAGCCGCACCGCAAGAACGCGTCGCACTGGGTCGTCGGCTCCGCGAGCATCGACACGAAGGACCCGCGCGAGCTGGCGGTGGACCCCAAGGGGAATGAACTCATCAACGCCCCCGGCTACGGGCAGGACCTTTACACCGAACAGTCCTTCGGCGACTGCACGGTCGAGCTCGACGTCATGGTCCCCCGCGGGTCCAACTCGGGCATCTACCTGATGGGCGAATACGAAGTGCAGGTCCTCGACAGCTTCGATCAGCAGGACCACCCGGGCGTCGGCGACATGGGCGCGATCTACGGCATCCGTCCGCCGACGCATCCCAAGTACAAACAGCCCGGCGAATGGAACCACTTCGTCATCGAATTCAAAGCCCCCCGCTTCGACGCCGCCGGCAACAAGACGAGCAACGCCCTCTTCCTCCGCGTCACGCTCAACGGTCAGACCATCCACGAAAACGTCGAAGCCCCCGGTCCGACCACCAGCGCCCTGACCGGCAAGGAATCGCCCGCCGGCCCGCTCATGCTCCAGGGCGACCACGGCGCCGTCTCCTTCCGCAACATCATCATCACCCCCCGCTGACGGATCACGGTGCGGAACGCTTGTGTCGATAGACCCAAACGCGATCCGAGGAGCGGCTGTGTACGACGAAGGCATCGAGCCGGGGATCGAAGTAGCCCATGTGCCCGCCGTATTGACCCGCCGGAATCGCCGGGCCGTTCGGCTCGATCAGCTCCCATTGGAGCGTCGCGGCGTCGAGGGCTGCGAGCTTTAATTCTTTGCCTTGCCCATCCGGCGCGAACGCCAGCAGAAACACATCGCCGACCGGGTCGTAGGCGAAGATCGAGTGCGCATCGTGGCCGAAGATGCGCTCGTCCGTGCTGACTTTCGACCATGCGTCGGCGGCGAAGTCGTACATGAACGTGTCATGCTCAATAACCGCGACAAGCCGGCGGCGCTTGGGGTCGTAGGCCATCTGCTGCTCCGACCGCGGGGCGAGGTGGTCGGCGAACGCCAGGTCCTCGATCGAGCGCCCGCCGTTGGGATGCATCTGCGTCCAGCGATTCGTCGTCATGTCCAAAAGCCACATCGCATGATCGTGCGGGCTGACGTTCTGAGCGGCGACGTACCAGACGCAGCGCTGTTGATCCGGCAGATAAGTCAGCGATCCGCCCATGCCGCGCAGGTCCGGCCGGGGCTCGTCGGCCGCCGCCATCCGTTGATGAAGCCATCGGCGCTGAACCGGATCGAAGGACCAGAGCGGCGTGTAGCGCGGATCGAGCTGCGCCTGCACATGGTCGATGGTTTGATGCGTGAAATACGCCTGCGTGGCGGGCTGCGCCGCCGGGTCCGCGCCCATGGCCCAGACCATCCGCTTGGCGATCGGGTCGTAGCAGAAGCCGTCCCATGTATGAATCGGCATGATCGGCCCGCCGCGGCGCGTGGCGAGTTGGCCGTCGCTGAGCGTGACATTCTCGCTCCACCATTTCCGATACGCTTCGATCTCGCCGCGCTGCTTGTCGGTCAGCGGCTCGTCGGGATTGCGAACAAGATTGCGCGAAGTCAGAAAGTAAGCCGCCTTGTGGTCGCCCGCGTTGCCGCCGTCGGGTTCGTAAAGCAGCCGCCATGTATTGGCGCCGAGGTGGTATTCCCAGACGTCGTTCATGCGATGTGGAACCTGATGATTCCCGCCGGCGTAGAGGGCGGTGCGGCGCTCGGGGGCGTAGACCATCTTGTTGCAGTAATCGCGCTGGCCCGGGCCGCGTTTGTCCATGTAGTGATCGACGAAAACCTTGTAGTCGGGCGTCTGCTCGAAGCCCGGGGGCAGGACGACGGTGACGGGATCGAGCAAAGCGGAGCTGTGGTCGCCCAGCGCCTGGAGCGTCGCCATCACCGCCGGGTCGTCCGCCGGCGGCGCCTCGTCCGCCCGCCCGGCGCCCGCAAACATCAGGAACGCGACATGGCACACGATCACCGCCCCGCTCCATCGGACGGAGCGGGACTGCCGATTGATTGGGATGGAGTAGTGGGTCATAACACCCCCGGCAGGACTCGAACCTGCGACCTGCCGCTTAGAAGGCGGCTGCTCTATCCAGCTGAGCTACGGGGGCAGCGGGACTTGGAATGTGGTCCATCATACGATCGTCGATGCGATGCGGACAGCTTGGATGAAGAAGCACGCCGCGAGCGGGCTCGTTAAACGGGGGGAACGGCAAACGCTTGACAAACCGGCCCCAGCGTCCAATGATACCCCTCGCTGACTGACGGCCAGGTAGCTCAGTTGGTAGAGCACCGCACTGAAAATGCGGGTGTCGGCGGTTCAAGTCCGCCCCTGGCCATTGCAAACCGCGGCCCGCGCCGCGGTTTTATCATTGGGGCCAGATCAGGCGCACCGTGAAACCCGCCGGGAGCTGTTCGTCGGCGTTGTCGATGGTGAACACGCAGCGGAACGTCTGGCTCGCCGAGTCGATGACGGGTTCGACGGTCTTGAGCTTGCCGGTGAGCGTCTTGCCCACCGGCGCTTCGGCCAGCAGCTTGTACGCCCGGCCGCGCTCGAGCTTGCCGAAGATCTCCACCGGCAAAAACATCTGCGCCTCCAGCGAGGACAAATCCACCATCGTCAGCACGGTGTCGCGATTGGTCACCGACGCCCCCGCTTCGACGTGCTTGCGGATGACCAGCGCATCGAACGGCGCGGTCAAGGCGTAGCGCGAGAGCCGGGTCTGTTCGAGCTTGACGTTCTCCTCGGCGAGCCGCTTCTGCATCGTCGCCGCGTCGAGGGCCGCCTGCGTCGCATCGACCTGAAGCTGCGAGCGGCGGACTTCCCATTCCTGGGCCGACCCGCTTTTGGCAAGGTCCTTCATCCGGTCAAGCTGGATGTTGTTCTCGGCGAGCAAAAGGGTCTGGCGGCGGATTTCCGAATCGTCCTCGGAGCGGAGGCGGGCGCCGAGGACGACGACTTTCTGGATGGCGTCGTCCATGCGGGCGACGGGCTGGCCGGCCTTGACGTGGTCGCCTTCCTCGACGGTGATTTCCGAAAGGATGCCGTCCATGGGGGCGTTGAGGGACACCTGCTTGGCGGGCATGACCAGCCCCCGGAGCCGCTCATCGTCGGGCCGGAGGGTCGTTTCGCGCTTATCGGTCGCACTCTGGGCGTACAAGGCGCCGACCCAGCCGACCGATACCACTAAGAGAATCGCCAGGCCGGTCCGTGTCTGGGAAGCGGAGGCCGGTACAATGTTTGACATGGGCATCCGAAGCGCTCCTAATGGGGAGTTTGCGGTCCATCTGCGAGTATAGTCTTTCATGAGCCAGGCGGTGAATCAAATCCAACGGCTGGTGCAGGCGGCCCTGCACGAGTTTGAGACGCTGGCCGCCAGCGAGGAACAGCCGTCCAAAGTGCTCGGCGGGATGCTGGCGGCGATGTGCCGCGCGACGAGCGCCGAAGGCGCCGTCGCATGGATGCACGACAAGCGGCACGACGCCTACATGCCCACCGCCCGCGCGGGTCAGGGTTCGGCTCTGGCGTTCGCGCAGGACGGCGGGCTGCTCGATCCGGTCATCGCGGCGGTGACGGAGGCGGCCCGGCAGAACAAGCCGATCATCGCCGCCCCCGACCAGCGCGAATTCGCCGGAACGGAGCTGGCGCCGACGACGCAGTTCTATGTGCCGATGGATGCGGCCGGTCGCGTCATGGGCATCGTGCAGATCATCTACACCGCCGAGGTCGATCCCAAAAGCTATCGCCAGTACGTCGCCTTCACTCAGCAGGGCGCTCGCGCCGCGGGCATGTACCTGGGCCGGCGGCAGACGCAGGTCCTCGCCGAGGAATCCGCCTCGCAGGCCGCCATGCTCGCCGTCGTGCAGCAGATGGTCTGCCTCGACAAGCCGCACGATCAGGTGCATGAACTGGCCAACGCCGCGCGGCCGGTGCTTGAATCGCAGCGCGTCGCCGTCGTCGGATACTGGTGCAACAAAAGCGAAGTGGCGTTCAGCGATGTGATCGAGCTCAACCGAAAGGCCGTGCTCGTCCGCGCCGCGGAGATGCTCGCCGACACCGCCCGGCACCGGCAGGTCCCGATGACCTTCCGCAAGGGCGAACAGCTCGATGATGACGATCAGTCACTGGCTCCGCTGCTCGATGACCTCTTCGGGCTTGGGGCGGCGGAGGCGGTGTGTCTGACGCTGATTCGTTGCGAGGATCGCATCGTGGGCGTGATGCTCGCCGAGTACGCGACCGCCGACGAAGCCGCGCGTCACGGGTCCACGCAGCAGTCGCTCTGCCAGCACGCCGGGGCGATCCTCGATCGGTCGATCACCACGTACTACCGCCCGCTCCGCCGCGTCGGCACATTGCTCGCCAAAATCCGCGACAAACCCGTCAGTTCCGCCATGATCGCCGCGGGCATCGTCGCCGGCGTCGCGCTGGTCATCTACCTGACCGTCTTCATGCAGGTCGCGCTTTATGTCCGCGCCGACGCGCGGCTCGAACCGGCGCACCTCATGGTCCTCTCCGCCCCGCAGGAAGGTCAGGTCAAAAACGTCCTTGTCAAAACCGGTCAGCCCGTCCACGCCGGCGATGTGCTCGTCGAACTGGACGCTACGGAGGTGAACCTGAAGCTGACGGAGGTGACGAAGGCCATCGACGCCGAGCGCGTCAAGCTTCAGACCGCCCGCGCGAAAAACGATGTGCCCGAAGTGCTCAGCTCCGGCCTGAAGATCGAGCAGCTCCTGATCCGCCAGAAGTCCCTGACACGCGAAAAGGACCTCACGCAGGTCCGCTCGCTCATCGACGGCGTCGTCCTGACCGAACGCCCGCATCAGATCGAAGGCATGAGCGTGGCGACGGGCGATGCGCTTCTGCACGTGGCGGACCTGAGCCATTTCGATCTGGTGATGGAAGTGCATGAGGAGGACCTGGCGCTGATCGAAGAGCGCCTGCGCGACGGCACGCCGGTCGAGGCGTCGTTCCTGTCGCGCCCCTGGCCCGACCTGATTCAGCACGCGACGATCAAAGACCTCTCCGCGCTCGCGCCGACGAGCGGACCCGACGAGCGGGGCAAACAGCACATCTTCAAAGTCATCGTGCCGATGGAGCTAAAGGGCATGAGCCCGCAGCTTGTCCTGGCGAATCCGACGGGGCGCGCGAAGCTGGATGTGGGCACGTCGAATCTGATGTACCGTTACGGGCGACGCGTGTGGCGCTTCCTTGAAATGACGCTGTTTTTCTAAGGGAGCGAGCGATGGCCAACAAGCGCGTCCGGCGCTCCGATCTTGAAGCGGCGCATTTTCAGCGGGACGAGTCGCCCTCGCAGATGGAGATGATCCGATCGCAGCCCCTGCCGGCGGCTCGCGCGGATCTTCAGATCAGCCCGCAGCTTTATCTGGGCAAGACCGTGTATGTCGTCAAGGACCCGGTCGGGCTCAACTATTTCCGCCTTCAACCGGCTGAGCATTACGTGCTCAAGCATCTGGACGGCAAGACCAGCGCGAAGGAATTGAGCGAGCAGGTCGCGCGCCGCTTCCCCGACACGCCCGCCGAGCCGGACGATGTGCTGAGCTTCTACAAGATGCTTCAAAGCACGGGGCTTCTGCTGGGCGAAGGGCTCACGCACGGCGCCCAGATTCGCGAGACGCGCAACAAGCTGCGCCGAAGCCGCATGTGGGCCACGATCAGCAACTTCCTGTTCATCAAGCTGCCGGTGATGGACCCGGACCGGATGCTCGATTGGATTTACGCGCATGTGTCGTGGCTGATGAACAAGTGGACGTGCTGTCTCGCCGGCGCGTTCATGACGATCAGCGCCATCGCCGCGGTGCTTCAGATCGAGCACGTCGGCGTGGCGTCGATGCCGCTCTTGAGTTGGCAGAATCTATTGATCATGAGCGGCGTGTTCTTCACCGTGAAGATCATTCACGAGTTCGGGCACGGGCTCGCCGCCAAGCATCGCGGGCTGGAGGTGCACGAGCTTGGCGCGCTGTTCATGGTGTTCATCCCGATGTTCTACATCGACGTGTCGGACGCATGGATGGTGCCCCGCCGGCGGGATCGGCTCTGGATCAACGCGGGGGGCGTGTTCATCGAGTTCATCTTCGCGTCGATCGCCGTCTGGGTCTGGCTCGCCACCGATTCGGGCATCGCCAACATCATCGCGCTGGACATCATGATCAGCGCCTCGGTCACGACGCTCGTCTTCAACGCCAATCCGCTGCTCCGCTACGACGGGTACTACTTCATGATGGACTGGCTTGAGATTCCCAATCTCAAGACGAAGGCGACGCAGTTCGTGAGCTATCTGGCGAAGCGGTACCTGCTGAAGATGGAGAACGAGACGCCCCCGCCGGAGGCCGCCGCCAAGCCGATCTTCATGCCGATCTACGCGGCGCTTTCCGGCGCGTACCGCGTGATGATCACGTTCGGCATCATCGTGCTGGTGTATCACATTCTCGACCCGTACGGGCTCGAAGCGATCGGCTCCGTACTGGGACTCATCGCGGTCGCGCTGATGGTCATTCTCCCGGCGGTGCAGGGCGTGCGCTTCCTCTGGACGCATCAGGCCAAGACGTGGCGGCGGCTGGGGCTGAGTCTGGCGATCGCGGGCGTCGTCGCGCTCCTGTTCGCCGGGATCGCGATGATCCCGATGGAGGAGACGGTCGAGCACGCCACGGTCGCCCTCGCCGCCGAACGCCAGCCGGTCTACGCCCCGCAGCCCGGGCGCGTCGTCGAGCTGTTCGTCCGGGCGGACATGCAGCTTAAAGCGGGCGACCCGATTGTTCGCCTCGAAGACGAGGGGCTGGCGGAGCAGGTCGATTCGCTGGAGCTGGACCGCAAGCTGGCGCAGCTTGAGATGGAGATCGCGCGGCAGACGAATCATGTCGAGGACATCACCGCCATCGCCGCCCGACTTGACGTCATCGACGAACATCTGGCCGATGTGAAAAAGAAGATCGACGACCTGACCGTCCGCGCCCCGATCGACGGGCGGCTCTACACGCTTACGCGCATGGAGGGCCTGCTCGGCTCGTACCTCAAACGCGGCGTGCAGATCGGCACCGTCATCGGCCAGGGCCCGCGCGAACTCGTCGTCGTCCTCCCGCAGGTCGATGCGTCCCTCGTCCGCTCCGGTCAGCCGGCACGGGTCCGCATGTGGGCCACCGCGGCGCATACCTATCACGGCGTCGTCCAACGACTCGGCGGACAGTTCATCCGCGAGATGCCCCACGAAGCACTCTCCAGCGCCACCGGCGGCGAAGTGGACACCGTGCAGGTCGATCGCTATAAAACCAGACCCGCGGACCCGTCGGTCCTGGCGAAGATCGCCCTCGACGCCCCCCCCGACGCCCCGCTCAACGACGGCATGATCGGACGAAGCAAAATCGTCATCGGACAGACCACCCTCGGCGCCATGGAATGGCGCAACGTCAAAAAGGCCCTGAGTCTGGACTGGTGGCTATAAGAAACGCGATTCGCAGTCAGAAGGCACACACTTACCGCAACCCCGTGAAAGGCGATTGAACATGGCCAAGGACACCCCCGAGACGCACGAGACCGTCACCAGCCCCGAAAACCAACAGGTGCAGATCCGCGTCGACGACGCCGGCGCCACCACGCACTACTCCTCCCTCGCGCACGTCACCAGCAGCGCCGAGGAAATCATCGTCAGCTTCTCGCAGGGCCTCCGCCCCTCCGGCCAGCAGAACGTGGGCCTGATGAAGATCGACGAACGCGTCATCATGAGCCCCTGGGCCGCCAAACGCCTCGCCCTCGCGCTGAGCCAGACCGTCCAGCGCTATGAACAGACCTACGGCGCCATCGAAGTCGACCCCCGCAAGCGCATGACCCTCGGCGCCGCCGGCTCGACCAGCACCGCCCGCTGATCAAACTCCGATTCCGGAACGCGCATGACCACCGTACGCTCCGCATTGCTGCTCATGGCGATCGCGTTGACGTGGTGGTTTTGTCATGCCGACACGTGGCTCGTCTGGCTGATCTTCACGGCCCCGTGCATTCGGCTGGCGGTGACGCGGACGGGGCGGTCGTTGGGCGTGTTCCTGGTCACGCTCGCCTTCGGGTCGGCGCTGGCGGTCAGTGCGCATATCGGAACGGTGCACATGCTCGGCGGATTCATTCGGCCGCTCGAACTGCTATGGTCCGCGTGGTTCTACACCGGCTGTTTCACCACGCTCGAAGGCCTCGATTGGGCGCTGACGAAGTTGCTGACGCGCGTGCGGCCGGCGGGGCTGCGCAGCGGGGTGCGACTGGCGATCATCGTCATGCTCGTGCTGCCGCTGGCGGTGAGCATCATCGAAACCGTGCATCCCAAAACCGGCTACACGCTGCCGGACTACGCGGCGGACCTGCACCCGACCGAGTTCGTCACGCCGTCGACGAATCATGTCCGCATACACGGCTACTACTTCGACCGCGGGCATGACACGACGATCATCATCGCGCATGGACTGGGCGCGCATGCGGAGAACTTCATGCCCTTCGCCACCGCCCTGCTGCCCGACGAGCCGATCAACAGCATGATCATCGACCTGCGGGCGCACGGCTACAGCGGCGGGCACACCGCCAGTTTCGGATACCACGAAACCGACGATGTGCTGGCGGCGTTGAACTGGCTGCGCCAGACGCATCCGCAGGCGGCGAAACGCATCATTTTCTACGGGTTTTCGATGGGCGCAGCGGCGGCGGTCCGCGCGGCGGAGCGGACGCCGGAGTGCATCGGCGTGATCCTCGATTCGGGATATGCGCGGCTGACGGAGATGGCGTGGATCATCGCCGGGGAGATTCCGCGGCCGTTCAACTACTACTGCTTCTACACCGCGGTGCCGACGGCTTCGGCGTTGTGTCAGGCGCCGTTGTGGACGCTCGCGCCGGTGGACACGGTGGCGAAGCTGCATGTGCCGGTGCATGTGGCGCACGGAGCGGCGGACACACTGATTCCCGTGAGTCAGGGACGCGAACTTCTCAAAGCACCGAACGTCACGGGAAGCATCGTGCCGGGCGGGACGCATACGAATCTTTCGTCCGCCGACCCGGCGTACTTCGTCAAACTCGGGCGTTTCGTCGAATTGCTGATGAGGCCCGCTTCGAGCGACGCCCCGTCAACCCCGCCGCAAGGACCGACCATCCAAGCGCGCTGACCGGTTCGGGCACCGAAGTGGTCATCCCGCCCGATGCTTCGTTGACGAACCCGGGATTCAAACCCGTGCCCTCGGCGAATGCATCGGCCGCATTAAGAATCGCAAACTGATCGGTGTAGTTGGAGCCGTCGATCATGCGCACAAGGGCCTGCCCCGTGGTGATGGTCATCGGCGTCTCGCCGGCGAATGCGCGCGGCGTGATCTGCGGCGTGCCTTTGGTCACATAGGTCACGGCATCAAGCACGCCCGTCACCGCGAGGACGACGGCGCCGGCGTTCCCCGCGACAAGTCCGGTGCTGTGATCATAAATGACCAGCGCGCGGGCCGCGCTGAAGGTCGCCGACAGGAACAGCGAACCCGACAATGGGCTAAAGCGCACATCCGACGGCGGCGACGCGACGGGCCAGGTCCCTTCATGCACGATGTACGTATCGGCGCCGGCGCGGGCGGTGAGCGTCGTGACGGACATGACGAGCCAGTTGCCGTTGGTGCTGGCGTTGAGGACGACGAAGTCGAACTTCGATCCCGCCGGCGCGAGCGGCGCGAAGATTTCCACGTACGCCGGGTACGTTCCGCCGGGCCCCGCATCGGCGCGGGTGAGCACTTCACTGACGCGCGCGACATATGCGGCCCGACCGACCGCCGGCCCAGCCAACAGCATCATCAAAATGACCCAGCCCGTTTTGTCTGACATGGCCGCTTTTTTTCTTGACGGGCATGATACAGAAGTGCCAGCATGCTGTCACCCCTCTTTTTCAGAACAAGTTGTCAGCCGCGGGCTTGTTGGCGCGACGAATCAGCCAGCGACACGCACGCACCGATTAAACCTTGCAAGCATCATCGAATATATTCTTGTCGCCTCGCGGGCAAGAGACGAAGGGCCGCGAGAAATATCGAGCGATGAGCGGTACCTCGTGATCAACACATCGATCTCATCGCGCCATGCCGATGATTTCGTGATAGTTGTCGCGGAAGAACTGCGTCCAGGCGAGGCGATCGTTGGTCTGCGCATCGGGGTCGCTCTTCCATCGCGCGGGCGAGCCGAGCAGCTCCTCCTGCGTGAACGGCAGGCGGTCGAAAAGCGTGATCATCGAATCGCGCCGCGCGGCATCCTTCTCCCTGCAGATCGCCATCCACGCCGTGCGCAGATCCTCATGCACATCCATCGCCATCGCGTGCAGCACCGTCGGCAGCACCATGAAATAGCTGGGCGTGCCCTCGGGTTTGGGTTTGGCGATCAGATACGGATTGACCTTGTCGGTCATCGACGCCATCTCGTCGGGCGTGTACATGTCGCGGCGGACGGGCGGACGGCGCAGCTCAAACTGCTCGGGTCCGTCGGGCTCGCCCCTGCGGTAGCACCAGAGGCGCTGGCCCTGCGTACTGAGCAGGAAGCGCACGAAATCGACGGCCAGTTCGCGATGCGGCGCCCCGCGCAGCACCGCCACCGGATCGGGCGTCACCACCGTCGCATCCGCCGGGGCGACGTAGCCCATGCGCTCCGCGCCGACGACCTGCGCCTGGTACCGGCCGTAAAAGTCGATGCACATCCCCGCCATCGCTTCGCCCTGGGACACATCGACGGGGACTTTGGACGAGCTGGCGGCGAAGTAGCGCGCATTGGCGCAGACGCGACGCAGCGTGCGCCAGCCGCGCTCCCAACCGTAGCGCTGCAGGATCGCGTCGTACGTCACGCGGATCGACCCCGAGTGCGACGGGTCCGCCAGCGCCACCAGCCGGAAGTATCGAAAGTCGTTCAGATCCGACCACGTCTGCGGCTCCGCAAGCCCCGCGTTCTTCAACAGGTCATTGTTGTACGCGATGCCGAAGCTCGAGAGCACCACGCCCCACCACATGCGGTCCTTGTCATAGAGCCGCACATCCGCGATCGTCGGATCGGGATACACCTCCGCGAGCATGGCGTCGTCGAAGTCCTCGGGGCTGATCGGCGAAAGCACGGTATGGGGCTTGCCGTCGCGCTTGACGCCGGGCTTGAGTGTGGAGTTGAAGAAGTAGTCGCCCCCGCCGAAGACCAGATCGTAGCCGGCGCCGTCGTCCATGCGATCGTGATCGAGGAGCGCGGCATACTCGGAAAGCAACTGGCGTTCGATGTCGCTTGTCCCGCCGATGGCGCGCCAGTCGATGACGACGCGCTTGCCGGTCTTGGCCTGGTGCCACTTGTCGAAAGCGCGTTCGATTTCGTAGCGGATCTGTTCGTTGTGCGGCGTGATGATGACGAGCTTGAGCGCCTCGGGGTCGACGGCGGCGCTGGTCGGATGAAGCACCAGCGGGACGCCGAGGATCAGCGCCAAGAGGCCGAGAATCACCAGCCGCGGGGTCCATTCGCTCATGTTCAATAGCGTATCAGAATCAACAGGAGCACGCCGCAACTTCGTGGCGTGCTCCTGTCGCAAGAAAAGCCGGAACGGGTCGGTGTGCATCAGCCCGCCCCGGCCGTACGCCCGCACATCCGGGTGCGAGCACAACGTTCGGGGCCGATCACTTATGGATCGCCACATTCTGGGCCGTCCCGCTCTGATACGTCACGGTGACCTTGGCGTCGGGCATGAGCACTTCGGCGGCGAGCGCGGGCTTGCCGTCGACGGTGTAGACGGTCTGCTCGTTGGTGCTCAGGCGCAGATCCTTGTCATTGTCGAGGCGAACGACGAACGAATGATTGCCGGCATCGACGCTGACGATCACGCCGCCGGCGACGATGGCGTGGTCCGAGTCGGCGCGCTCGATCGGCTGGTCCGCCTTCGGGGCGTCATCGGCGTAGACAAAGACGGGTGTCGAACACATCAGCGCAGCCAGCGCCATCGGTACAAGAGACAGCTTGCGGAACATGGTGTTGCTCCTTGCGATGAAATCCGACGTGTTCACCCGGGGCCGTCGCCGCACGCCGCGACGCGCATCGCCCTTGATGAAACCGGTCATGGATTGTGAAGGGGGATTACGGAGGATTCATGTGGGCGGCTCCGTGAAGGATGCCCTGCTGCGGTCCACCACTAGTACGAACGCCGCGAAAACGGGTTCGATGAAACCACGTTAATTCGGCCCAAATTGCTTCATATTGTGCGGCCGGTATGGATTGCGATCATGCGAGAATCGCATTGACCTGATCGCGGAACTCGATCGCCGCATCGCGCACGGCCGTCGTCCAGTCGGCGGCGTCCTTCTGGAACGCATAGGTGATCGAGCGGCTGGCGGTGATCAAGGCGCCTTGCCCATCGCTGTTGAAACACGCGCGGACGTCGTCGGCCGACCCGCCCTGCGCGCCGAAACCCGGCACGAGGAAAATCTGACGCGGCATGATCGAGCGCAGCTTCGCCGCATCGCCCGGCTTCGTTGCGCCCACGACCGCGCCCAGCAGACTGAATCCGCTTTCGCCCACATGCGCTTCGCCGAACTGTGCGATCAACGCGCCGACGGCCTCGGCGACGGTGCGTCCGTCTTTGAGGACGAGCGACTGGATGGCGTCGCCGCCGGGGTTGGACGTGCGCACCAGCGCAAAGACGCCTTTGCCATGTTGAGCGGCGACGTTGACGAAGGGTTCGACGCCGTCGCGCCCGAAGTAGCTGTTGATCGTGATCGAATCGGGGGCGGCGGCGTCATCGTCGCCGGGCGGATCAAGCAGCGCCGCGGCGGCGTAATGCTCGGCGGTGGACCCGATGTCGCCGCGCTTCACGTCGCCGACGACGAGCAGGTCCATCGACCGTGCCTCGGCGATGAGACTGTGGTACGCCTGCACGCCGTCGGGTCCGAAGCGCTCAAAGCACGCCGACTGAAACTTGACCGCCGGGACAAGCTCGGCGACGGCCTGAAGCACCTTCGTGACGAACTCGAAGATCGCATCCACGCAGGCCTCCGGGTCCGCCGGATCGACGGCTTTGCCCGGCAGACGTTCCACGACCGGATCGATCCCCACACAGACCGGCGCTCCCTTGCGCGCGACGGCCTCCAGCAATGTATCCGCAAAATGCGCCATGCCGGTAAGGTAGCGGGGAAACGCCAAATCCGAAACCCGAAACCCGAAGGAGGACCGACACGCGCCTCCTTTTCGAGTTTCAAGTTTCGGGTTTCGAGTTTGGCCCTCACCTTGAGGCCCCCCTCAAACGTGCTATCATGCTCGACCCGGTTCCGCGCGGGATCGGGTGAATTTCCCTTAGAAATGACACGGAATTTGATCATGAGCCGCATCTTTAATTTCTCCGCCGGTCCCTGCACGCTGCCCCTTGAAGTGCTCGAAGCCGCCAAGGCGCAGTTCGTCGATTTCAACGGTACGGGGATGAGTCTGATCGAGATGAGCCACCGCTCCAAGACGGTTGAAGCGGTGCATGATCGCGCCTTGGCGCTGGTCCGCGAAACGCTGAGTCTGCCGGCCAATTACCATGTGCTGTTCCTCGGGGCGGGCGCGACGTTCCAGTTCGCCATGGTCCCCCTGAACCTCCTGCACGGCGGGAAGTCGGCGGACTACACGCACTCGGGCGCCTGGGCCAAGAAAGCCATCGCCGACGCCAAGCTCATCGGCAAGGTCAACACCATCTTCGACGGCAAGGACAGCAACTACATGACCCTGCCGGACCCGAAGAACGTCCGCGCGTCGGCGGGCGTCGAATACCTGCATCTGACGAGCAACGAAACCATCGGCGGCGTCCAATGGAAGGACTTCCCCAGCGTCGACGTCCCGCTCGTTTCGGACATGAGCAGCGACATCATGAGCCGGCCCATCCCGATCGAGAAGTTCGGCCTGATCTACGCGGGGGCGCAGAAAAACATCGGGCCCGCCGGCGTGGCGCTGGTCATTATCCGTGATGACATGCTGGCCAAATGCCCGGGGAATCTGCCCAATTACATGAACTACGCGGAGCATGTGAGCAACAATTCGATGCTCAACACCCCGCCGGTCTTCCAGATCTGGATGATCCAGCTCGTGCTCGAATGGCTCAAAGGCAAGGGCGGGCTGGCGTGGGCGCAGGACATGGCGACCAAACGCAGCAAGATTCTTTATGACGCAATCAACAAGCACGCGGGCTACTACAAGTGCCCGGTCGATGAGCGGTATCGCTCGACGATGAACGTCGTCTGGCGCCTGCCCAGCGAGGAACTCGAAGGCAAGTTCTGCAAGGAAGCCACCGCGGCGGGTCTGGACGGCCTCAAGGGCCACCGCAGCGTCGGCGGCTGCCGCGCATCGATCTACAACGCCATGCCCATCGAAGGCGCCCAGGCCCTGGCGCAGTTCATGGACAACTTCGCGACCAAGAACGGCTGATGAACCCGCCGCGTCCGACACACCTGGACCTGGACAAAACCAAAGCGCTGACCGTGACCTGGACCGACGGCACGGTCAGCGTTTATCCCATCGCGTACCTGCGGAAAATGAGCCCCTCGGCGGAGATGAAAGTCCTCCGTGAACAGCAGGCGAGCAACCCGCTGACCGTCCTGCCCGACAAAATCGCCCGGGGCATGGAATCCGGCCCGCTGGCGGCGGTCGATGCGGAACTCGTCGGCAACTATGCGATCCGCATCCGGTTCTCGGATGGGCACGACACGGGCATCTATTCCTGGACTTACCTGCGCACGATCGATCCGGATCTGCGCGATCATCACATTTCCTGATGACCCCGCACTGGCGGTATCCGGACGCCCGGCGGCGTTTTGTACCACTCTGACGTGATGACATGCGCCAGATTGAGTCAATCCATTTTATCGAATTAACATGTAAGATGCTCTATTGTCATCATTTCAAATCAATCTCAAATTCGTGTCCATACGGCATGATGATTGCGTTGGGAAAGGTTGACATCAGGTTCATGCGCCCGCGATGCGGGGGCTTGTGATTTGGCACGGTCTGATCCGGCGGCCATTGGTCGCGCCGTGGTCGCGCGTGTCCTCACGGCCCGTCGTGTTGCGCGATGGCATGGCAATACCGGAGCCAGTTTGGCTCCGCGGATTGTTCCATGCGGGTTATTCTGTACCAGAATGGCCCGGGGCGAAATTCGTTGGCCCCGGTCGATGGGCGATATTTTGCGTGTTCGCAAAGCAAGCCAATTCAATGGCTTGTGAATTTATGCGCGCCGTGCCGAAGATTTGGCACGGCTTTCGCTCTACCTCCCCCGTCGGTCCAACGCAGACCGTGAGTTAAGAAGGAAAGCGCAACCATCCACCTCCACGAAAGGGAGAAAAAAGCCATGTGCTATCGGTCTATCACTACGTCTATGCGTCCGTTGTTTTTTGCTCTAGCCGTTGTGGCCATGAGCGTCACCGCCCACGCGAGCACGACGCTCTTTTCTGAAAACTTCAACGGGTACACCTCTTTCCCGGACCAGCGCCCCAACGGCGACATCGTCAACCTTGGCGTGCCCAAGGTGGCCGAAGGCGCGCAGCAGACCTGGTACGGCGCCCGCTTCATCAAGTACACGGGCCAGCCGAGCGTCGCCGACTCGCAGGCGGTTCAGAAGACCGGCGGCGGCGGCAACAACACGCCGACCGGACGCACCGAAGGCGGCGCCGCGATGCTCTTCAAGGTTGACACAACCGGTTACGAGAACATCACGCTCACCTTCGACTGGCGCACCTTCAATACCAGCAGCTCCAGCGCCGACCTGCTGAAGGTGGGCTACACCAAGCTCAACCTCACCAGCTATTTCGACTCGACGATGACCAATGACTTCTACGAAGACCTGAAGGTCGGCTCCAACACCACGACCAACAACAACGCCGTCCGCTCGTGGCTCAGCTCCAACTGGACGTTCAGCACGCTTGGCAACAACAACACGTTCCACTCCGCCACGATCAATCTGCCCAGCGACATGGGCGTCATCTGGGTCGCCTTCTTCATGGACGCCCAGGTCAACGAGTACGGCAAGTTCGACAACGTCGTCGTCAAGGGCGACCTGATTCCCCCGCCCCCGCCCGTCATCGGCGTCCCGACCCCCGCCGCTCTGCCGGCCGGACTGGCCCTGATGGGTCTGATCAATGGCCGCCGCCGCAAGGCCTGAGCACGCAACGCGATTCGGATTCAAAAACCCCGGCCAACGCCGGGGTTTTTTCATGTTTGGACCCGAGGGCCGATCTGCTATTCTGGCCCCATGATCGATCCGCCGCCGGTCCATGCGTTTTGCCTTGAGGTTCACGTCGATGCGTCGCACATCGATCCGCAGGGACATGCGTCCAATGTCTGCATCGTGTCGTGGATGAACGAGGCGGCGTGGCGGCACTCGGTGGCGCTGGGCTTCGACACGCCGGCGTACGAACGCGTCGGCGGGATGTTCGTCGTTCGGCGTCACGAAATCAACTACCACCACCCGGCTTACCTCGGCGACGTGCTGAGCTGTTACACGTGGCCCAGCGACATGGCCAAAGCGACGGCGGAGCGACGCCATCGCATCGTCCGCCGCTCCGACGGCCTGCTCATCGCCGACGGACTGAACATGTGGGCGTATCTGGATCGCAAGACGCTGCGCCCCACGCGCATCCCGCCCGAAGTGCGAGCCGCATTCGACGCGGCGAAGTTCAAGCGATGAACCGCCGTGACACGCAGACAGGGCGGAGACTGTGGGGCATGTTCCGACTTGGCCAATGACAAATGCCTGATGACCAATGCATTGGTCATTAGGCATCAGGCATTTGTCAATGGTCAATGAAAGGCGGAAATCCGTTCGACCGCCGCGGCTTGACGATCAGTCTTCATCCCCGGGCCAGCCCTGTTCGCCGACGAGGGGGACGAAGTGGCAGCCGAGGCCGTCGGTTTGATGGACTTTGCCGCGGCGTTTTTCGAGGGTCACGAGCGTCTGGTAGGTGCGGTCGCCGAGGGGGATGACCATGCGTCCGGGGTCGGCGAGCTGATCGATGAGCGCGGGCGGGGGCTTGGGCGCGCCGGCGGTGACGAGAATGCGGTCGAACGGGGCCAGGTCGGGCCAGCCCAGCGTGCCGTCGCCGAGGTGGATATGCACATTCGTCACGCCGAAGCTGTCAAGCCGATCGCGCGCGCCGTGGGCGAGACTTGCGTAGCGCTCGATTGTAAAGACCTCTGCGGCGAGTCGGGCGAGGATCATCGTCTGATAGCCCGAGCCGGTGCCGATCTCGAGCACGCGATGCGTCGGATCGACGCCGAGCGTCTGGGTCATGACGGCGACCATGTAGGGCTGACTGATGGTTTGATCATCAGTGGTCGGGAGAGCCGCATCGTCGTAGGCGCGGCGATGCAGGGACGGATCGAGAAAGACATGGCGCGGCACGGTGCGCATGGCGTCGAGCACGCGGGCGTTGACGATCCCGCGGGCCCGGAGCTGCGTATCGATCATGGACTGAGCCGCCTGACCGTATTCGGATTCATCGACCAGCAGTGACCCCATCGCCGCATTGTAACGCGCGGCCGGCGCCCGTTTGAGCTACAATGCCCGACCCATGACCGACGACGCGAAGCCAACCGTACGCACCGCACCGCAGGCGATGGTGCCTGAAGGTTCGATTCGAGAGACGCTCGAATCGATCGTCATCGCCTTCGTGCTGGCGTTCGTGTTCCGCGCGTTCGTGGTCGAGGCGTTCGTGATTCCGACGGGGTCGATGGCGCCGACGCTGCTGGGCGAGCACATGACGCTCACCTGTCCGCAGTGCGGGTACACGTTCACGACCGGCCCGCGCGACTACCGCAGCGCCTCCGAACCGCTGCCGATTCAGGGCGAAGCGCACAACCCGATCATCGCGGCGTGCCCGATGTGCGATTTTCCGATTCGTCACGATTCGATGCGCCTCAACGCCGGCGACCGCATTCTCGTGCTCAAGTATCCGTATGCGTTCTTTGAGCCCGATCGCTGGGACGTCGTGGTGTTCAAAAACCCCGAGAACCCGGACATCAACTACATCAAGCGGCTCGTCGGTTTGCCGGGCGAACAACTGTGGATCGTCAACGGCAATGTGTACACGAAGAAGCTCACGCCGGACGGCCGGGTCGATCACGACGAGCATGCCAAGTGGACGATTCAGCGCAAGCCCGAGAAGGTGCAGCGGGCGGTCTGGCAGCCGGTGTATCACAGCGACTATTACCCGCTCGATGACGGTCAGGGGATGAAACGGGACATCGGTCGCCAATCGCTGGTCTGGTCCGAGCCGTGGCGCGGCACGGGCGAATCGGAGGCGAGCTGGAAGTTCGACAAGCGCGGTCCGCGCTGGACTTATGACGATTCAGCGGGACGGCCGGGCGTGCTGACGTTCGCATTCGAGCCGACGACGATGGCCAATTACTACGCCTACAACAGCGTTTCAGGCGAGGGGCCGATCGGCAGTTCGACGTTCGAGGACATGCGTCTGTCGGCCTCGCTTTCGCCGCGGGGGGCGGGTCTGGCCGCGACGCTGACCTGCTCGACCCACGACACGCTGATGCAGGGTGTGATCGAATCCGATGGCAAAGTCCGCTTGCAGTCCCGGCTCATCGAAACGCCGGCGGGGCAGGCGCCGACGTGGACCGTGCGGGCGGAAGGCGCGGCGGCTCCTCTGGCCGTCGGTCGCAGCACGCGGGTCGAACTCTGGCATGTGGATCAAACGCTCAGTCTTTGGGTGGACGGCAAGCAGGTCGCGCACTGGCAGTATGACGATGTGGACGTGGAGCGGTTGGCGCATACGAGCATCCCGCGTTACGCTCCGGTCGTCGGCATCGAGGTGCGCGGAGCGCCGGTGGAGCTGCGCTCCGTCGATCTGGACCGCGATCTGTATTACACGCAACAGGGCATGGGCGCGCTGGCGACGCATGACAACCCCGCCATGATCACCGCCGACCGCTTCTTCTGCCTCGGCGACAACAGCCCCGCGTCCAGCGACGGGCGGCTCTGGTCCAAGGTCAACGACTGGGTCGCCTACCGCACGGGCGTCCCCGCCGGGTTCGTTCCGCGCGATCTGATGATCGGCCGGGCGTTCTTCGTCTACTTCCCCGCACCGCATCGCTTTTCCCCCAGCTCGATGCCCCTCGTCCCCAACTTCGGGAAAATGCGGTTTATTCACTAAATGGCGATATCGTGATGTGGCGAAGTGGTGATGTGAAACCGCACTTTGCCTTCACATCACCACTTCGCCAAATCGCCACTTCACCACTTATCCCCCGCCCTTCCCAACCCCCGCCCGCTCCTCTATACTGTGCTTTCCGTGAAGAATATCACGATTCGGAGCCGCCCCAGCCATGCCGTATGAATTGCAACCCTTCGACGTGGATGTGGACACCACACCGTACGTCGACGATTTCAAGAACACCGATGAACGCTGGACCCTGAACTTCGGGCCTCAGCATCCTTCGACGCACACGACGCTCCGCATCGTGCTCCAACTCGACGGCGAGCGCGTCGTCCGGGCCGTGCCGCACATCGGATATCTGCACTCGGGCTTCGAGAAGCTCGGCGAGAAGCACGACTACAACCAGTACGTGACCGTCACGGATCGGATGAACTACCTTTCGCCGATCGCCAACAACATCGCATGGCACCACGCCTGCGAGAAGCTTTTCGACATTGATCTGACGCCGCGCTGCAAAGTGCTGCGGACGATCGTCGCCGAACTCGCCCGCATTCAGGACCACCTGCTCTGCGCCGGCGCGGCCGCGCTGGACCTCGGGGCGTTCACCGCGTTCCTCTATGGCTTCAACGAACGCGAGAACATCTACGACATCTGCGAATACATCTCCGGCGCCCGGTTCACCACAAGCTGGACCCGCGTCGGCGGTTTGAATCAGGACCTGCCCGACGAGGCGATCTTCAAAGCCAAGGTCAAGAAGTTCATCACCGAACAGGCCCCGCCGGCGATCGCGGACCTCGAAGGACTGCTCAACAAGAACCGCATCTTCGTCGATCGCACCGCCGGCATCGGCACGATCAGCACGGAGGACGCCGTCGCGTGGTCATTGACCGGCCCGGTGGCGCGGGCGGCGGGCGTCAAGCGCGACCTCCGCAAGGATGAGCCCTACCTCTGCTACGCCGACAACTGGGATGGACAGGGCGCCAAGGCCGTCGACTTCAAAGTGCCCATCATGTACGAAGGCGATGTCTACTGCCGGTACCGCATCCGCATCGAAGAGATGAAGCAGTCGATCGAAATCATCCGCCAGCTCATCGACAACATCCCCCCCGGCTCCGTCAACGTCTACGACGACCGCGGCGTGCACATCCCCTCCAAGAGCGAAACCTACGGGTCGATCGAAGGACTCATTCACCACTTCGAATTGATCATGACCAATCGCAAATGGAAAGCCCCGATCGCGGAAGTGTACGGGGCGAACGAAACGGCCAACGGCGAGCTGGGCTTCTACCTCGCCGCCGACGGCGGGCCAAGACCCTGGCGCGCCCGCTGCCGTCCGCCGTCTTTCATCAACTACCAGTCGTTCCCGAAAATGATGGAGGGCCACCTGCTCTCCGACGTCGTCGCGGTGCTCGGATCACTGAACGTCATCGCGGCGGAACTCGATCGCTGATTGTAAAGCCGCGACCGCTGGTCGCGCTCCTGCTGGGAAATACACCATGGCTTGGATCGTCAAAGACAGAGCACACGCCCACGTCGAGCGTCGCGCCGACCCCTACGTCACCGATGCGATCAAAAAGCATTTCGAAAAGGACATCCTCCCGCGCTACGCCACGCGTCAGGCCGCCACGCTTCCGCTCGCGCATGAGATCCAACACGAGAACGGTTTCATCCCCGAGCAGGCGATCGAGGAGATGGCCGCCTTCCTCGATCTGTCCTTCGCCGAAGTGCTCGACACGATCAGCTTCTACGAGGAGTTCCACCTCAAGCCCACCGGCAAGTACTACATCCAGATCTGCCGCTCCATCGCCTGCGAACTCTGCGGCTACAAGCAGCTTTCCAAAAAGGTGCAGGAGAAGCTCGACATCCTGCCCGGCGAAACGACCGACGACGGCAAGTGGACCCTCATGGAACTCGAATGCCTCGGCGCCTGCGATCACGCCCCGATGGCGCTCATCGACGAAAAACTGCACGGCCCGCTGACCTGGGAAAAACTCGAACAGGTCATCGACAATATGCCCGACTGATTGCCCCCGCGTGATGCGTAAGATGACTCATGAACTGGTTCACGAACCTCTGTCACAACCTCGGCCTGATGGTGCACAACATCCGTCATCCCGATGATCCGTCCAACAAACAGATCGTCCGCAAAAAGACCGAGGAAGCACAGATGGGCAACATGATCCTCCGACGCACCACGATTGACGAGATCGAGTACACCGACGACAAACACGATTGACGGTAAAGCCGCGACCGCCGGTCGCGCTCTTCAGACGGAACTCCACCATGGCCCTTGAACATCCCGTATTGTGCAAACGCATTCCGACCTGGCCCTGGGGCGATCCCAAGGACCGGCACACCGTCCTGTTTGACGAGTACGTCAGGACCGGCGGATACGAACAGCTTCGCAAAGCGGTGAAGATGGAGCCCAAGGCGCTGGTCGATCTGGTCAAGTCGTCGGACCTGCGCGGCCGCGGGGGCGCGGGGTTTTCCGCGGGGCTCAAGTGGTCGTTCCTCCCGGCGCCGGACGGCGAGCCGCGCTATCTGGCGGTCAATGCCGACGAGTCGGAGCCGGGCACGTTCAAAGACCGTCTGCTCATGGAATGTGACCCGCACGGGATGCTTGAAGGCATCGCCATCGCCTGTCACGCCACGCAGGCCGACACCGCCTACATCTACATCCGCGGCGAATATCACCACGAAGCGCACATCGTCGAGAACGCCATCGCCGAGGCCTACGCCAACAACATCTTCGGCGAGAATTCGATCGTCGGAAAAGTGAACGGCCGCCCGCTCCGCTGCTTCCTGCATCGCGGGGCCGGGGCGTATATCTGCGGCGAGGAAACCGGCCTGCTCGAGTCGCTTGAAGGCAAGCGCGGCTGGCCCCGCATCAAGCCGCCCTTCCCCGCCATCAAAGGCCTCTTCGGCCGCCCCACCGTCATCAACAATGTCGAAACCCTCGCCATTCTCCCGGCGATTCTCGAAAACGGAGTCGACTGGTTCAAGTCGATCGGCTGCGCGTCGAAACTCGCGCCCAACGCCCCCGGCAGCTTCGGCCCCAAACTCTTCGGCGTCTCCGGACACGTCAACCGTCCCGGCGTCTACGAAGCCGAACTCGGCATCAAGATGAGCGAACTCATCGAAAAACACTGCATGGGCATGCGCGGCGGAAAGAAGTTCAAAGCCGCGATCCCCGGCGGCGTCTCCATGGGATTCCTCTCCACCGATCAATACGACGCCGAACTCGACTTTGACATCGGACGCCGCTACGGCGTGCTCGGACTCGGAACCGCCGGCGTCATCGTCATGGACGAAGACGTCGACATCGTCACCGCCACGCGCAATATCGTGAGGTTTTTCAGCCACGAATCCTGCGGACAGTGCACCCCCTGCCGCGAGGGCTCCGGCTGGCTCTACCAGATGCTCTGCCGCATCGAAGCCGGCGAAGGCAAGCTCAAGGACCTGGACATCCTCGACGAAGTCGCCAAGTCCATGGGCGCCATGCCCGGCACCACCATCTGCGGCCTCGCCGACGGAACCAACTGGGCCGTCAAAACCGCCTTGCAGAAATTCCGCCCCGACTTCGAAGCCAAATGCAAACCCACCCTCGTGCAGGTCGGCGTCAGCGTCGGGGCGTGAACGGAGCGGCGCGCTTCGCCGTGCTCACGCTGGCGCTTTTTGCCGGCTCCCTCTGCGCCGCGGCGGACGACTTTCACCCCCGATCGCTGCTCTTTCTTCTCCAGGCCGACCGCATTTCGCACGACCGCGCCGCCGCCGCGAAGGCGATCGCCGACGCGGGGCGCGACCTCATGGTCATCGACATGGCCTTCAGCGGCCCGAATCTCTGGACCGCGGACGACCTGCGGACCATGCGGGCGGAACAGCCCCAGCGGCGCATCGTGGCGTACCTGTCGATCGGCGAGGCGGGCGAATATCGCGATTACTGGCAGCGCCCATGGAAGCACTCCCCGCCCGACTGGCTCTTGAGCCCCAACCCCGACTGGCCCGATGATCATCGCGTCAAGTACTGGGACCCCCGCTGGCAGGCGATCATCCTCGCCGAACTCGACCGCATCCTCGCGCAGGGATTCGACGGCGTGTACCTGGACATCGTCGACGCCTTCGAATTCTTCGAGCACGACACGACGACCGACACCTGGATCGATCATCGACCCAACCACGAAACCGCAAACACCTACCGGCAGGACATGATCGCATGGGTGAAAAAAGTCGCCCAGCACGCCCGCGCGAAAAACCCCGGCTTCCTGATCATCCCCCAGAACGGCGTGCAGCTTCTTGAAGACGCCGACTACGAAAAGCTCATCAGCGCCGTCGGCGTCGAAGACCTTTTCACCGATGGCAAAAAACGCCAGCCACCCAAAGATCACACGGACTACCAGTTGAGTTTCCTTCGCCGCACCCACAAGCCCGTCATGATCATCGAGTACGCCACGAAGCCGAACCTCCGCCAGATCAGCATCGACGGCGCGAAAGCCGCGGGCTATGTCCTCCTGCTCACCGACCGCAACCTCACCACGCTCGGCCAGTCGCCTTGATCGCGTCAGCCGCCCGTCACCAACGCACTTCGCCCACGCCACCACGGGCCGACCCGTTCCGGGTCGGTGCCTTGATCGTCTTGAATGTGTTGATCCGATCCCCGACCCCGAAGGGGTCGGCTATATCCGCCGCATCATCCCATTTCACTTGCGTCGTGACCCTGAACGTCAGGAAGCTGAAACGGAACATGACCCACACCCCGCGCACCTCCCCCGCCGCATCCCGCACCACCACATACACCGGACAATCCTGCCGCGACCGCCTCCGAAACGGACACCGCGACAACGCCGTGGACCTACGCGAGCCGCCACTCGGATGCGACACATGGGCCGACGCCGCTTCGCCAGGCCGAATGGATACGTGGAATGAACGGTTCAGCGAAGTAGGGTGGGTCAAGCGCAGCGGACCCGCCACGCGAGGCGTAGAATGATTCGATGCCCGAATATCGTCGTTGGCGACAGGTCGGCGGAACTTACTTTTTCACCGTCAATCTCAAAGATCGACGCAAGCGATGGCTCGTCGAGCAGATCAAACATCTCCGCCGCGCGTTCGCAGCGGTGCGGGAAGCGCGGCCGTTTGAGATTGACGCGGCCGTGGTGCTGCCGGAGCATCTGCACATGATCTGGACGTTACCCGCCGGAGACGACGACTTTTCAACGCGCTGGCGTCTCATCAAGGCGCGCTTCGCACGGCGCATCGGCCGCGCATCGCATCGCCGCCCGAGCCAGATCGCCAAAAATGAAAGCGGCGTGTGGCAGCGACGGTTTTATGAGCATCTCATTCGTGATGACGACGATTTCGCAGCCCACGTCGATTACATTCATTACAACCCGGTCAAGCACGGGCATGTGAGTCGCCCGATCGATTGGCCGTATTCGTCGCTGCATCTGTTCGTCCGCCGCGGGATCTTCGATGCGGATTGGGGCACGAGTGGGATTGAAACAAAATTGGAGGTTGAATAATTCATGGAACGCCGCGCGAATGTCACCGCTCAAACTTTGGATATGGGTCCGTCATGCGTGGTGGGTCCGCTGCGCTTGACCCACCCTACCTCGCTCACATATCCAAAGAAATGCTAGACAAGAAGATATTCGATATGAGTGTTGCTCATGGCCTAATAACGAAAGAAGGTGCAGCACTAATAGGTAGAAAAGCATTGAAGACATGGCCAGGACGCTCAAAATATTATTATGAAATTAGGGAGACTTTTGGAGGTTCTTGGGGACGGGTACGCATTATTGACAAACCCATCATAAAGGGTGGAAAGATGTTCATGAAAGTATTGGTGCCCGGACTAGGTATATTAGCTCTTACGGCCAATGTTCAAGCAGATGGTGTAGTATTAGGGACCATAAATACAATGTTGCCTGTAGATACACATACGGTGGATGAACTTCGGCAAGTAGTAAGCGATGCATATGATCGACGTTGGGAGGCAGGTAGAAATAATCTTGTGAATCGAGCAATCAAGTCAGCAGGTGGAATGGATGACGAAATGCGCAGAATCTATGGACACTCGCACGGAGATAAGATCGATCCACCTACGCACACCAAGTCGCCGAGTGGCTCAACCCACGAACATGAAACGTTGTATCAGTGGCTTTGGAGTCTATTGGGCATACATTGAGATGCAATCGGTGCAATATGAATTATATTTTGCATAGTCGTGATGAAGTAATTGATGTGATAAGGAATTCTGCTCTGGGTTCTGAGTGGTACAAAATAGTACCTCTACTCACAACGAAAATTACGTTCAAGCCGCGCCCATCGCTTGAGAGTGAAATACCTATCGGTTGTTCACGATGTGGCGGAGTCCCTGATTTACCACCAAATGTGCAAATTCCGACGAATAATGGCAAGCCACTCGAACTGCTGGCTCAGTTTGACCTACGTGATATCGCAAAACATGATGTTGAGAGGCGTTTGCCCTCACAAGGACAGCTATATTTCTTTTGTGAATATCCGCCCACAAATGGATATTGTCTAGAAGATCGTGCTGCATTTAAAGTCTTGTACCTGAATGTTCCAAATGACCAGCTAGTCAGAAAAATGTATTCTATGCGGATGAATGATCGTCCCGCTTGCTCATGGAGTCGAGTTGACTTTTATGCTCAGTGGGAACTCCCATCCATAAATGATGAGATTGTCGCAGCCTCCGGCTTGCGTACCTTGGATGCGGAAGAGGTTGAATTGTATTACGAATGCCTTGATCCTGTACGCATTCATGGCTCAGCCCATCGCCTGCTTGGCCATTCGGTCATCTTCCAACACCCAATGCGTCTGAGTTGTGAATTATTGAGTAATGGGTTGTCAGACTCAACCGAGGGCATGGATCAGCATGTGATTCAGCATTATAGGGATGCTTCCATGAATTGGTGTCCGCTTGCAACATTTTCAAGCGAGAGTGATCTAGGCTGGAAGTGGTACGATGATGGAATATTAACCTATTGGATTCGTCAAGACGATTTGGCATCACAAAAATTTGATAACACATGGACATTACTGCAATTTTGACATTGTGTGATGTGCGATTGTGCCCTAGATGTACATAGGTTTGAGGTATGTACAATTGTCGAAAATCACGTGATACTATTCGATAGCAATAACTGATCGTATGACAACCCCCAACCCCAACCAACTCCTCCTCGGCTTCACGGCGTGTTACGACAATGCGTCGAACCGGCTGTTTGAGCGGCATCTGCATAATCCGCTTTTCAGCCATCTGTATCCGGCCGATCAGTACGACTCGGCCAACCGCCTGCTCGAAGTGAAGCGCGGCAAGCTCGACCCCGGCATGTCGCCGCCTTCGACGATCACCATCCCCACCGGCGACGAAATCAAACTCCGCGGGGCCGACACGTCGTGCAGCTACAACCTCGACCTCGTCGGCAACTGGACCGACACCGAATACACCCCCGTCGGCGACATGTCCCTGACGACCGATGATCGACAATGCGGGATTACTTCGTTGATACACTGGTGACGAGGTCATCATGAACCATTCACTTCGCCAATTCGTCATCGCGTGTCTCGCTTCGTTGATCGTCACATCCGCCGCGCTTGCCGCCGATGATGGCGCGGCCATGCCCGATGGCCGCTATCTCTACATGGCCCAACCCGACGGCGCGCAGACCGAAAATCGCTCGGGCGTCGGCATACTCGTCTTCGATCTCGATCATGACTTTCGTCTCGTTCGACGCATTCCGGTCGAGCACATTGACGAAGGCGTGCGGGGCATGACCGGGTCGCTGGTCAATCATGCGCTGTACATGGGCACGACGAATCGGCACCTGACCGCGGTCGATCTCGAGACCGGCAAGACGGTCTGGCAGAAGCAGTATCCGCTCGGCTGCGATCGCTCGTGCATCACGCCCGATGGCAAGAAGCTCTACGTGCCGACGGGTTGGTGGTACGCCGCCGACGATGGCGGGTTTCTGGTCATCGATCCGGCGGACGGGTCGCTGATGAAGCGACTGTCCGTCGGGCCGCAGGCGCATAATTCGATCGCCGCGCCGTCCGGCCGGCTCGTACTGCTCGGCACGCGCACGCGGCTGACCGTCTTCGACCCCGCCGATGATCATGTGGTTCACACCATCGACCCCGTCGGCGAAGTCAACGTCTTCCCCTACACGCTCACCAGCGACGAGCGCACCGCCTACGTCTGTCTCGGCAAACACGTCGGCTTCGACATCGTCGATCTCGCTGCCGGCAAAGTGACGGGCCGTGTCATGGCCCTCGACGACGCCGGGAAGACCATCACGCACCGCACGCACGGCGCCGGCCTGACCCCCGATGAATCGGAGCTCTGGATCAGCGACCAGGTCGGCAAGCGGCTCTACATCTTCGACAACACCGTGACGCCCCCCAAGCAGATCGATCACGTCGACCTCTCCTCCGGAGGCCACGGCTGGATCTGCTTCTCCCTCGACGCAAAGTACGCCTTCTGCCACACCCCCGACATCTTCGACGCGCATACGCACAAGCTCATCGCCCAATTCAAAGACGAAACCGGCAAACCCGTCGGCGGCTCCAAGTTCATCGAAGTGCATTTCAAAAACGGCAAAGTCACCGCAATGGGCAACGAATTTGGACTGGGGCGCAAAACACAACAGGGTGCGGATGCGTCGAAGTAAGTCGGGGCAAGCGGAGCGGGCGCGCATCACGAAATTAATCGCTCAAGCACCGGGCTGGGGGCAGCCCGGCTCGGACTTGCCTGGGTGGGCGGGGGGTGATCGAATGGCGTGGGGAGTCGGAGCCGGCGTGCCCTCACGCCGGTCGGTACGCCCTCGCTTGGAAGGGGTGGAAGCAAAAAAACAGCCCCCCGGTTTACGGAGGGCTGCGGATGAGCTTCATACAAATCGACGACGCGCCAGGCGATCAGGCGTTGGACTGTTCCTCGCGTTCGTCGAGGAGGTCGACGGCGGTGACGATGAGCTTTTCAAGGCGCAGGGGCTTGTGCATGTAGGCGTCGACGCCGAGCGTTTCGGCGTAGGCCTGATGGCGCTTGCCTTCGTTGGCGGTGACCATGATGACGACGGGCGGCTTGGGCTGGGTCTTGACGCGCTCGAGCACGAGGAACCCGGAGCGCTTGGGCAGCATCATGTCCAGCACGAGCACATCCGGCGGATCGCTGTCGCAGATGGAGACGGCCGTGTTGCCGTCCGAGCAGCACTGGGTCAGGGCGCCTTCGGATTGAAGCGCCTGCTTGACGACGGCGAGCACGTCCGCGTCATCGTCGACGATGAGGATGCGGCGGCCCTGAAGGCGCTTGGTCGAGGTCTGTTCGTCCATAGTGAAACAACTCCAATCTTCGTTCTTGCGGGAATGGAACATTGTCTGCCGCACGCCCCCCCGGGTCAAGTCAGCCGGGTCGGTCGGCGGGCGAGCCCTTAACCGGCCGCCTCGGCGAGCGGTTCGGCGAGCCGGGTCATCTCCGTTTGGGTCATCCACGGCAGCGCCTCCAGTTGCCGGCGAAGTCCGTCGGGCAGGGGCTTGCCGAGCTTTTCGTGACGGGGCCGGGAGCGCCAGCGGCGATGGATCCAAAGGTACTGCTCGGGGTCATCGCGGATGATCAACTCCATCGCGCGGTTGTAACGGGCGGTCAGATAGAAAAGCGGATCGGGCTGCGCTTGCCAGTCGGCCGGTTCGATGACGTCCTTGACGAAGAACTCGTAGCGGAATTTGCCGTCGAGCCGACGTGCCCCGCCGCAGACGACGGAGGCGTTGTAACGGATGGCGAGCAGGCCGATCGATTTGTAGGTCGAGGCGAGCTTGCCCATGAAGGGGACGAACATGCCTTTTTCGCCGGCGTTCTGATCGGCGATGAAGGCGATGGTCCCGCCCTTTTCGAGGAGTCCGGTCATGACTTCGGTCGCGCCCCATTTGGTGATGATGCGCATGCCCATGCGCTGCCGGACGCCGAGCAGGTAGTCGTTGACGAGCGGATTGTCGATCGGGCGCGCGACGGCGGACATGTCGATGCCGAGCATGGCCATGACGTACCCCAGCACCTCCCAGTTGCCGAAGTGCGGCGTGAGCACGATGGTCGGGCGGTCGTTGAGCAGGCGGTCCATGAGCAGGGCCTGCCCGCGCAGCTCGATGCGGTCGGCCCAACTGTCGAGGGTCATGAGTCGGGGCGTGAAGAGCACTTCGACGCCGAGCTGAAGGAAATGCTCAATCGACGCACGGGCGATGTCGGCGACGCGGTCGGCGGGCAGCTCGGGCATGGAGCGGGCGATGTTTTGCGTGGCGCGCTTGCGGTGCTTGCGGTTGAAGCGGTACATGAGCGACCCGAGCGAGCGGGCGCTGGCGAGGTTCCGGTCGACGTCAAAGCAGTGCAGGGCCGCAGCGCCGAAGCGCAGGGCCAGGTACTGCGACCAGTTGATCAGGGGCGATTGATGACGGGCCATGATCTGCGAGCGGCGCGATCGATGGGCCGATCAGCGCTGCTGATGGTAATAGCCGATCAGGGCCAGGAAGCGGTTCTGGGAGATGATCGGCACCGAGAGCGTGACGGCTTCGTTGCGCAGCTCGATGTAGTGATCCCACTGCTGCTTGGCCTGAATAGCGGCCTTGATGACGGCGGGGTCGCGCGTGCCGGGGGGCACGGGCTGGGGCAGTTCGGGCTCCTGACCGACGACGAGGAAGTCGGTGTCGAGCGGCAGCAGGTTCTTGCCCGCCGCATCCTTGCTCAAAAGCGCGGTCATGCGCAGCTCGCGGTCGCGCGGATCGGTGACCTGCCCGCCCCACTTGGTGATGAGGTTGACCACCTGATCGTGATCGGCCAGCGTCGACTTGCCGTCGCCGTCGAGGTCGAAGTCGCCGAACACGTAGAACTTGAACACGCGGTCCTTGTCATAGACGAGGTTGGCGACGAGGTCGTTGGCGAGGACGGGGCGGTTGTAGCTGGCGCGGACGACGCGGCAGGTGGCGGTGTTGGACTCCATGTCGACGACTTCGATGGAGGCCTTGCCGCGGAGCGTGCCGTCGTCGTTGACTTCGACGCCGCGCAGGGCATCGAAAACTTCGAAGGTCATGCCGAGCACGAGATGATCGCTCTGGCCGAGGTTGATGTAGATGAGGTTCTCATCGGGGTTGACGGCCAGGACCTTGCCGTCGGCTTCGCGCGTCGCATCGGGGACGGTCGGCTTCTCGGTCTTGAACTGAGCGATCAGTTCCTTGATGCGCAGATCGCGCTTGCCGACTTCGCCTTCGAGGCGGCGGATTTCATTGTCGCGCTGACGGACCTCGGCGGCGGAAGCGCCCTGCGCCGCTTCGAGGCGCTTGGCGATTTCGTCACGCTGATCGTCCACGCTCTTCTGATAAGCCGTGTAGTCGTCCTTGAGCTTCTTGATCTCGGCGCTCAGGGCGGCGATCTTCTGCTGGCGGTCCTGCTGGGTCGAATCGTATTGGCTCTTGAGCGTCTGAAGCTCTTCCTGACGATCCTTGATCTGCTTCTCGAGCAGCGCGACCTGCTGCGTGGACTTGTCCAGATCGGTGCGCAGCTTGGTCATCACGGCGACGACATTGTTGTCGACGACGCCGACGGCGCGGAGGGCTTCTTCGATGCCGTGCTGCGAGGTGTCACCCGAACCGGTGACGAGGCGCACAAGCGCCGAATGCTCGGTCTGCATGTTGGTGAGGACGGAGCGATTGGCGTCCTTGGCCTGCTGAATGACCTGAGCGGTCTCGGGCTTGAGCAGTTCGCCGGAGCGGACGAATTCTTCGAGTTTGGCGGTGGCCTGACTGGTCTTCTTGTCGGCCTCGTCGACCTTGGAGTAGAACAGAATGGACAGGCCGAGCGTCGTCAGGAACAGAAAGATGAACAGCACCAGCACATACATCATGCCACTGGGTCCGCGTCCGACTCGTCGTGCCGCCATACCGATACCTCCGATGCATTTGTGGGGAGCCGTTAGTGTCGCTTAATTATACGGTTGTGTCAAGCGGCGGGTTTGCCGGAAATAAAAAACCGCCGTGCGGACGGCGGTGATGGATTGATTGCGGGGCAAGCGAGGCGGCGCGGGTTTATTCCTCGGCCTTCTCGATGAGCCAGTATTCCATCTCGACGGGCGTGGCGCGGCCGAAGATGGTCACAATCACGCGGACCTTGCCCTGTTCGGGGAGCAAGCTGTCGACGGTGCCGTCCATGTTCTCGAAGGGCCCTTCCTTGATCTTGACGGGGTCGCCGGGGCTGAACTCCATCTTGACTTCGGGCTGATCCTCGGGCTTCTTGGACGCGGCGATCATCTTCTCGACTTCGGGGACGGACATCTTGGCGGGTCGGCCGGCGGTGCCGATGAAGTCGCCCACACCGGTCGTTTCCTTGATGAGGAAGAAGACGTCCTGGGGGATGCGGCCGTCGTCTTCGAGCTTCATCTCCACGAAGACGTAGCCGGGATAGAGCTTCGTCTCGGTGATGCGGGTCTTGCCGGCCTTCATCGTCTTCTTCTTCTCGGTGGGGACGAGAATGCGGTTGACGCGGTCGGTGAGACCTTCGATCTTGATTTTGCGAAGGAGCGTCTCGCGGACGGAGTCTTCCTTGTTGGAAGCGACGCGCAGGACGAACCAGTCCATGCCTTCGGTGAACATGGGCTCTTCGCCCGGTTCGAGGGCGACGGGCTTGGTCTGCACCGGCGCGGCGGTTTGCGATTCGTTGATGTCGTGTTCGGACTCGGCCATCGGTCCGCTCCGATTCAGCTTAGCAAAAGGTTAAATGTCCAGGACCTTGATCCACTTGAAGAACGACGAAAAGGCCACGTCGGACAGGAACAGGAGCGTCGCGAGCAGGATGACGCACCAGATGACGACCCACGTCGAGCCGATCACTTCCTTGCGAGCGGGCCAGTTGACTTTCTTCATTTCGCCTTCGGTGGCGATCATGAAGTCGCACGTACGGGGGCTCGTGCCGGTGAAGCGGTAGAGGAGCAGTCCGACGGCGATGATGACGGCCAGGGCGACGCCCCAGCGGATGAACACGCCGTAGTCGGACTGGATGACCTCCAGCTTCTGCATGATCCACAGCGCGCCGGCGACGACGAGGATCCCGCCGCCCAGCGCGCTGAGCAGCCGCGTCCAGTAGCCTTGTCCGGGTTTGTACACCTTCAGCGACATCGCGGGACTTTCATGTTGTCGGCGGCCCGGGCGAAACGCTTCGCCGATTCGGCCGCCGGTCGGTTTCTACACGCCAGGAGGGAATCGAACCCCCAACCTGCCGCTTTGGAGACGGCTGCTCTGCCAATTGAGCTACTGGCGTTCGAGTCGGGCGCCCCTTCGGGGCGGCCGCTGACGCAAGCGCAAAATTACTTGCGCTTGATCTTATGCATCGTGTGCTTGCGTTCGTGGGGGCAGTACTTTTTCATGCCCGCCTTGAGCTTCTCGGGCATGCCGCCCTTGACGTTCACCGGCGTGCGATAGTTGAGCTCATCGCACTCGGAGCACTGAAGCCACACGTCTTCGACTGCCTGGGATTTCTTGGCCATGGGACCGTTTCCATAAAATCGGGGCGGGGGGACTTAAGTCCCCCCGCCTCGAAATGTGTTTCTCAACGTCAACCGCTCAGGCGAGGATCTTGGTCACGACGCCGGCGCCGACGGTGCGGCCGCCTTCACGCACGGCGAAGCGAACCTGCTCCTCCATCGCGATCGGCTTCATCAGCTCGACCTCGACGGTGATGTTGTCGCCGGGCATGCACATTTCCGCGCCGCCCAGCAGCTTGATCCCGCCCGTCACGTCCGTCGTGCGGAAGTAGAACTGCGGCTTGTAGCCGGAGAAGAACGGCGAGTGACGGCCGCCTTCCTCCTTGGTCAGCACGTAGATTTCCGCCTCGAACTTGATGTGCGGCGTGATGGACTTGGGAGCCGCGACGACCTGTCCGCGTTCCACGTCCGCCTTTTCGATACCACGCATGAGGAGTCCGACGTTGTCGCCGGCCTGGCCTTCATCCATGGTCTTGTTGAACATTTCCACGCCGGTGATGGTCGTTTCCTTGGTGTCCTTGAGGCCGACGATTTCGGCCTTGTCACCGACCTTGATGCGGCCGCGTTCGATACGACCGGTGGCGACGGTGCCGCGGCCCTTGATGGAGAAGACGTCTTCGACGCTCATCAGGAAGGGCTTGTCGGTCTCGCGCTCGGGGATGGGGATCCAGGTGTCCAGCGCGTTCATCAGTTCGGCGATGCACTTGGTCGCTTCGGGGTCCTTCGGATTCTGAAGGGCCGGGAAGGCGGCGCCGCGGATGATCGGGGTGTCGTCTTCGAAGTCGTACTTGGCGAGCAGTTCCTGCACTTCGAGTTCGACGAGGTCCAGGAGTTCGGCGTCATCGACGAGGTCGACCTTGTTGAGGAAGACGACGAGCTTGGGCACGTTGACCTGACGGGCGAGCAGGACGTGCTCGCGGGTCTGAGGCATCGGGCCGTCGGCGGCGGAGACGACGAGGATGCCGCCGTCCATCTGAGCCGCGCCGGTGATCATGTTCTTGACGAAGTCGGCGTGTCCGGGGCAGTCGACGTGAGCGTAGTGCCGGGTGTCGGACTCGTACTCGACGTGGCTGGTGGCGATGGTGACGATCTTGGTGGGGTCACGACGGCCGTCCGACTCCGAGGCCTTGGCGACTTCGTCGTAGGCCTTGTAGTTGGCCAGGCCCTTGGCGGCCTGCACGGCGGTGATCGCCGCGGTGAGCGTGGTCTTACCATGGTCGACGTGGCCGATCGTGCCGACGTTCACGTGGGGCTTGGTTCGTGTGAAAACACCCGTTGCCATCGGAGAACCTCCGTAATGAGTTCTGTACAGTGCTGTCCGTTGCCTGTCTTGTACGGGCCCGTCCACCGCGGAGGCGCCCAGCGATTTCCATTTCTCGATAGCGAGACAAAGCCACCGACGGGGCTTGAACCCGTGACCTCACCCTTACCAAGGGTGTGCTCTACCACTGAGCTACGGTGGCGAGTCCGGCCGCCGATGCGGCTCCATCGAGCCCTACACTCTACACACACGGTGTAGAAACTACAAGGGGCGGTGCATCAGTCCCTGGACTGATATCACGCCCCAAGCCGTACAGCGCGATGAGCACATAGATTAGGCCGCGACAGGGCGTCAGTCAAATGGCTCGCCGCACCTTGTATCGGCCCGATTCGCCCGCTACCTTTGCCGCATGACCCATCCGCGCATCGACCCCGCCGACATCCGCGTCCTGCCCCTCGCTGACCGCAAAAGCTTTATCGACATCACGCGCGCCGCCGCCGATCCCGACGCCCCTCCGCCCCCCGCCGGACCCCTCGCCGCCGGCATCGACCAGCTCGCCGACGACATGCGCGACGCACGCCATCGCGGCGCGTCCGTCATGTGCGTCTACGGCGCCCACCTCATCAAAAACGGCTGCGCCCCCCTGATCAACCGCCTCGTCGAACACGGCTGGATCACCCATCTGGCCACCCAGGGCGCCGGCATCATTCACGACCTGGAATTCGCCTACCAGGGCGCGTCGAGCGAATCCGTGCGCGACAATGCGCCCGTCGGGCGCTTCGGGACATGGGACGAGACCGGCCGATTCATCAACCTCGCCGCGACCGTCGGCTCGATTCACAACATGGGCTTCGGACAATCCGTCGGCGCGATGATGTGCGCCGGCGGACTCGTGCTGCCGACGCGCGATGAGCTGCGCTTCGCCGTCGCCGAGGACCCCGACGATGCGCTCACCGCCGCGCGGGCGGATCTGCTGTCGATGATCAATGCGTTCGACCTGCCCAAATATATCGAATTTCCCTCGCCGTTCGGCCAATATTCGATCACGCAGCAGGCATATGAACAGGGCGTCCCGCTGACCGTGCATCCGGGCGTCGGTTATGACATCTTCGCCTGTCATCCGATGTTCAATCTTCACGCCGGCGGCGCGATCGGCCGGGCCAGCGCGGCGGACTTTCATTCGTTCGCGCATGCGATGACCAATCTGAGCAACGGCGTGTACCTGTCGGTCGGGTCGGCGGTGATGAGTCCGCAGGTGTTCGAGAAGGCGTTCAGCGTGGCGAACAATCTGCGCGAAGGGCGCGGCGAGCCGTTCATCGAAGGCCATCGCATCACGGTGGTGGACATTCAGGAGTCGGGCGGATGGGACTGGAGCCGGGACGGCGAGCCGCCGATGGACCACCCCGCGTACTATCTGCGCTGGTGCAAGTCGTTTCATCGCATGAACGGCACGCTCTCGTACCTTCAGGCCGATAACCGCGTGCTGCTGCACAACCTCGTGGCCCGGCTGGGCGGGTCGTAATGATTTTGCCGGTTGTGTTAACCTTTTGGCCCGGTTGACCGATACAATCCGGTCACTTGAATGGGACGATGCCCTGGGGTATAAGTACAGGGCTTGCGATCAGGGAACACACTCCCCTTCCGACAACGACAAAGGAGCCGTCGTGGCTGTAAGTGCAAACAACGACAAGTACTTGTTCACCAGTGAATCCGTTTCGATGGGCCACCCCGACAAGGTGTCCGATCAGATTTCCGACGCGGTGCTCGACTCGCTTTTGGCGGTCGATCCGCGGGCGCGCGTGGCGTGCGAAACGCTGTGCACGACCGGACTGGTCGTCATCGCCGGCGAAGTGACCGTGCACAACGACAAGGCGATCAAGGCGCTGGAACAGGTCGAAGAGACGGCTCGCAAGACGATCCGTGAAATCGGGTACACCGATGACCCGTCGATGAAGTTCGACGCCGAGAGCTGCGCGGTGATTCGCGCGCTGCACGCGCAGTCGACGGACATCGCGATGGGCGTGGACCGCGAAGGCGCGGGCGATCAGGGCATGATGTTCGGCTTCGCGTGCAGCGAGACGAAGGAGCTCATGCCCCTGCCGATCCAACTCGCGCACCGGCTGATGGACCAGCACGTCGCCGTCCGCCGCTCGGGCAAGATCAAAGGTCTGCGCCCCGACGCCAAGAGCCAGGTGACGGTCGAGTACGAAGGGCTCAAGCCCGTGCGCGTGCACACGATCGTGCTCTCGACGCAGCATCATCCGATGTGGAACGGCTCGGCGAAGCAGAAGAAGCTCCGCGACGAAGTCATCAAGCACATCATCAAGCCGATGATCCCGGCGAAGATGTGGCACGATAAAGTGATCATTCACGTGAACCCGACGGGGCAGTTTGAAATCGGCGGGCCGCACGGCGACACCGGGCTCACCGGCCGCAAGATCATCGTCGACACCTACGGCGGCCGCGGTCGTCACGGCGGCGGCGCCTTCTCCGGCAAGGACCCCTCGAAGGTCGATCGCAGCGCTGCGTACATGGCGCGCTACGTCGCCAAGAACATCGTGGCGGCGAAGCTCGCGGAGGTGTGCGAACTGCAATTGAGCTACGCCATCGGCGTCGCCGAGCCGACGAGCGTGCATGTGGACTGCTTCGGCACCAACACCGTCGCGCCCGAGCTGATCACCGAACTGGTGCGCGAGAACTTCGACCTCACGCCGCGCGGCATCATCTCGACGCTGCGCCTGCGTCGGCCCATTTATCGTCAGACCGCCTTCCACGGCCACTTCGGCAACCCCGACTTCAGTTGGGAAAAGACCGACAAGGCGGCCGCGCTGGCACGGGCGGCCAAATAAACTTCGACCCGTTCGATCTCCGACCGGGGTCGACCGCGACGACAGCAGCAGGGATGGCCACAGCGCAGTCGAACGATGGAAATCAAAAAGGGCATCCCGGTTTCTCCCGGCGTGGCGATCTGCCCCGCGGTCGTCGTCGACGTTGAAGACTATTCGATCCCCCGACGCACCGTCGTTCACAAGGACCTGCCCCGCCAGCACGCCCGGCTCGACGAAGCCGTCGGCCGCGCCATCCAGGAACTGGCCACCCTGCAGAACCAGGTCGAAGCGGACCACGGCCCGGAACTCGCCGCCATCTTCGGGTTCCACATGGGCATGCTCCGCGATCAGGCCCTCATCGATCGCATCCATGAACTCGTCGACCGCGAGCGCGTCACCGCCGAGTACGCCCTCGTGACCGTCATGCGGCGCTTCGCACAGACCTTCCTCGCACAAGCCAACGAAGTCTTCCGCGAACGTGTCGCCGACATCTACGATGTCGAAAAGCGCGTGCTGCACCAGTTGGTCGAGGACGTGCAGGCGGACCTGGCGGCGCTGGATCGTGAAGCGGTGATCGTGGCGCATGACCTGACCCCTTCGCAGACCGCCTCGCTGGACCGCAAGAACATCAAGGGCCTCGCCACCGACGCCGGCGGACGCACCAGCCATACCGCCATCGTCGCCCGTGCGCTGGGCATCCCCGCCGTCGTCGGCCTCGAAGACATCACCTCTGTCGTCACCAACACCGACACGATCATCATCGACGGCAATCGCGGGCTGGTCATCATCAACCCCGACGCCGAACAGACCGCCGAGTACACCGAATATCTCGAACGCATCCGAGTCCACACCGTTGAGCTCTCCGACCTGCGCCACCTTCCCGCGCAGACCACCGACGGCGTGCACATCAGCTTGCAGGCCAACATCGAATTCTCCGAGGAAATCCCCAACGCGCTGGAAAAAGGCGCCGAGGGCGTGGGCCTCTACCGCACCGAATATCTGTATTTGTCGACGGAAACCGAGCCGGATGAGCAGACGCAGTACGATGCGTTCGTGCGTGCGATCAAGCACATCAAGGGCAAGTCCCTGACGATCCGCACGCTCGACCTCGGCGCCGACAAGTACACGCAGCGTCAGGCCCGCACGCCCGAGTCCAACCCGTTTCTGGGTTGCCGGTCGATCCGGTTCTGCCTTCAGAACCTGACGATGTTCAAGACGCACCTCAACGCCATCATGCGGGCCAGCGCCCACGGCAAAATCCGCGTGATGTTCCCGCTGATCTCGAACATGCTCGAGCTGCGGCAGGCGCGGATGATCCTCCATGACGTGATGGAGGACCTGGAGGAACGGAACATTCCCTTTGACCGCGATGTGTCGGTGGGCATGATGGTCGAAGTGCCGTCGGCGGCGCTGATGGCCAAGACGTTCGCCGGCGAGGTGGACTTTTTCTCCATCGGGACCAACGATCTGGTGCAGTACACGCTCGCCGTCGACCGGGGCAATGAGCATGTGGCGAACCTCTACAGCCCGGCGCACCCCGCGGTGCTGGGGCTTATCAAGGACGTCATCCGGGCGGCCAAGCGCGGCAGCATCGACGTGTCGTGCTGCGGCGAAATGGCCGGTGAAGTCGAATACGCGATGCTGCTGGTGGGCATGGGACTCAGAACCCTGTCCATGACGCCGGCGGCGATCCCGGAGATCAAGCAGATCCTCCGGGCGGTTTCGGTCAAGGATTGCGAACGCGTGGCTCGTCGTGTCGCGAGCTATGATTCTGAGCGGCAGGTGCTAAACTATCTGCGCGAAGAGACACGGAAAGTCGTCCCGGCGATCTTCGATGGGCGTGCCATCGTGTAGGGCCAAAAAGCCCTCTGATTGCGGGACGAAATAGATCATCGCGACGGCCGGCGCTCCCGATTTCCGGTAGAGCGGGCCGACGCCCAACAGACTCCGCCCCGCGGTATCGATGCATTCGCATCCCGCGTGCGGCGACGGAGTCGGGAAAAGTCCGCCTCATGCCAACTCAGGAAATGCTGATCAACTATGTCCCCGGCGAGGAATGCCGTATCGCCATCGTCGAGGACGGCCGTCTTGAAGAGCTCTACACCGAACGCACCAGTGCCGACCTGCACGTGGGTAATATCTATCGCGGGCGCGTGACGAACGTCGAGCCGTCCATTCAGGCCGCCTTCGTCGACTTCGGCCTCGAACGCGCCGGATTCCTGCACATCACCGATCTGCACCCGCGCTATTTCCCCGGCCAGAAGCAGGAGGAAACCGAGCGCGTCGGCCACAAAACCCCCCGCCGCGAGCGACCGCCGATGCAGCACGCACTGCGCCGCGGGCAGGAGATCATCGTGCAGGTGCTCAAGGAAGGCATCGGCACCAAGGGCCCGACGCTCACAAGCTACCTGTCCATCCCCGGTCGCTTTCTCGTCATGATGCCCGCCATGGAGCGGCACGGCGTCTCGCGCAAGATCGAAGACATGGACAAGCGCCGCGACGTGCGCAAGATTCTCGATGAGCTGGACCCGCCCGAAAACTTCGGGTTCATCGTCCGCACCGCCGGCTTCGATCGCACAAAGACCGAACTGAAGCGCGACTTGAACTATCTGCTGCGTCTGTGGAAGGACATCGAGACGCGCAAGAAGATCGGCAAGGGGCCGACCGATCTGTACATCGAATCCGACCTGATCATCCGCACGCTCCGCGACGTGATGACCAGCGACGTGAAGCGCATCGTCGTCGACGACTACACCGCCGCCGTCCGCGCCAAGCAGTTTCTGCGGATCGCCATGCCGCGTTCCACGACCAGCGTGATCTATCACAAAGGCCCGATGCCGCTCTTTGACAGCTTTGGCATCGAACAGCAGATTCAGCAGATCAACGACCGTCAGGTCCCGCTCAAGTGCGGCGGCTCGCTCGTGTTCGACTCGACGGAGGCGCTGGTCGCCATCGACGTCAACAGCGGCAAATTCCGCGACGCGAAGGACTCGGAGGAGTCGGCCTACCGCACGAACCTCGAAGCGGTCGACGAAATCGCGCGACAACTTCGCCTGCGCGATCTGGGCGGGCTGCTCGTGTTGGACCTCATCGACATGTACGTGCATCGCCACCGCAGGGAAGTCGAGCGGCGGTTCAAGGAGGCGATGAAAAAGGACCGCGCCCGCACGAAAATGCTCAAGATCAGCGAGCTGGGCATGCTCGAGATGACCCGCCAGCGCATGCGGCCGTCCCTCAAGAAATCGATCTACAACGAATGCCCCACGTGCGGCGGCAGCGGTCAGGTCCTTTCCGCCGAGTCGGTCGTGCTTCAGGTGATGCGCCGCCTCGCCGTGGCGATCAGCGCCGACCGCGTGGGCCGGGCGGAGCTTTTGGCGCACCCGGAAGTGGTGACGGAACTGAGCAACCGCAAGCGCGATGCGCTGGTGCGGCTCGAGCAGGCGTCGGGCAAGGCGATCCGTGTCAAGATCGATCCGGCGGCGGGCCCCGATGCCGTGCGCCTCGTCTGTTATGACGCCAGCGGCAACCAGATTGATCTGGACAAGCTGCCTTCGCCGCGCATGCCCAGGTTCACCGAGGCGGACGAAATTTCCGTCGAGGATGTGAAGCGCTACGCGGCGGAAAACAGCGGCGGGGCGCCGATCGAAGACGACATCGACGACATGGATCTCGACGACGAAGGCGACGAACCGATGACGCGGCCCGCGGGCAAGTCGGAGCCGATCGAGCCGGCGGCGGCATCGAGCGGCGAGGCGGCGGGCATCGAAGGCGGCGGCAAGAAGAAGCGACGCCGGCGTCGACGTCGCCGCGGTCGCGGCGGCGATGCGTCCGAAGGCGGCGCGGCGGAAGTGACGACCGAGTCGGTCGTCGAGCATGACGATGAAGCGGACCACGCGGACGAGCCGGACGGCGCGGCGGAGATGGACGCCGGCGAGGAATCGCATGAGGAGGCCGGCGAGGGCGCGGCTGCTGGGCCGGTGGAAGTGGAATATGACGAGAACGGGGAGCCGATCAAGAAGCGTCGGCGTCGTCGGCGCGGAGGGCGTCGTCATCGCAAGCGCCGCGAGCAGGCGGCCGCCGCCGCAGCAGCGGCGAGCGGCGCGGCCCCGAAGGCGGATGCGCCTGACGTGATGAGCAATGGTTACGAAGGCGACGACGTGCCGATGCCCGAAGAGGACGAGCCGCAGCCGATGCACCACAGCGCCGACGCGGACGCGCACGATGCTTCCGACGGCAACGGACAGGACGCCGCGGGCCAACCCAAGAAAAAGCGCCGCCGCCGACGGCGTCGCGGGCGCGGCGGCAACGGCGGCGAAGCGCCGGCCGGTTCGTCCGATGGCGGTTCGTCCGACGCCCCGCAGGACACAGGTGAACCGACATCATGAGCGCCCCTCCCCACCGCAAACTCATTCTGCTCGGCTCCACCGGCAGCATCGGCGTCAATACGCTGCGCGTCGTCGAGAACCTCGACGGGCAATATGAAGTCGTCGGCATGGCGGCCGGCCGCAACGTCGATCTGCTCATCGAGCAGGCCGGAAAATTCAACGTCCAGCGCCTGGCCATCAGCGATGAAGCCGGCGCCGCCAAAGTCAAAGCGGCGATTCCGGGGGCGACGATCTTCGCCGGCCCGGACGCGGCGCAGCAGCTTGTCGCCACGACCGACGCCCACATGCTCGCCGCCGCCATCGTCGGCGCCGCCGGTCTGCCCGCCACGCTGACCGCCATCGAGCGCGGCATGGACATCGCGCTGGCCAACAAGGAAACGCTTGTCGCCGCCGGCGAACTGGTCATGCCGCTCGTCAAAAAACATGGCGTGCATCTCTTGCCGGTCGACTCGGAGCACTCGGCGATCTTTCAGTGCATGCAGACCGCCGACGCGTCGCAGAACGGCAAGGCGATCAAGCGCATCGTGCTCACGGCCTCCGGCGGGCCCTTCCGCCGCGCATCGCTGGAAACGATCCGGCACGCGACGGTTGACGAAGCACTCAAACATCCGACCTGGCGCATGGGCCCCAAGATCACGATCGACTCGGCGACGATGATGAACAAGGCGCTGGAGATCATCGAGGCGCATTGGCTCTTTAACCTCGGGTCCGACCGGATCGAGGTGATCATTCATCCCCAGTCGATCGCGCACAGCTTCGTGGAGTTCGCGGATCATTCGGTGCTGGCGCAGCTCGGCTCGCCGGACATGAAGACGCCGATTCAGTATGCGCTGACCTGGCCTCAGCGGACGGGCGGATGTTCGGAGCCGATGGATTGGACGGCGCTGAGCAAGCTGGATTTCGAGCAGCCGGATCATGTGCGATTTCCGGCGCTGAAGCTGGCGTACAAGGTCGTCGATCGCGGGGGCACGAGCGGGGCGATTCTTAATGCGGCGAACGAAGAGGCGGTCGCGGCGTTTCTGGACGGAAAAATTGAGTTCGGCCGCATCGTGGACCTGAACGCGGAGGCGTTAGAAACCGTACAATCGGAGCCGGCGACCGATTTGAAGACGATACTTTCGGCGGATCGCGCGGCCCGGGCGTTTGTCCGGCGGCGAATTGGTCGATAGTGTCAGACGGGATGGCTCAGCCGCGCGGGGCAAGCCCCGCCGCTAAATGGATGCGGCGTTTTACGTCAGCGGAGTGGACATGGAATTGACTTCAAACATCAGCGGGACCTGGGCGATGATCCTTCTCGTCCTCGGTTTCGGGTTCATCATCTTCGTCCACGAGCTGGGCCACTTCCTCGTCGCCAAATGGGTCGGCATCAAGGTCTCACAGTTCGCCATCGGGTTCGGGCATGCGCTGCTCTGTTGGCGCAAGGGCATCGGGTTCCGCGTCGGCACGACCGAACCCGACTACAACCGCCGCATCGCGCAGCATCTGGGCGCGGAGCTCGATCCGCATTCGGGCGTGCCGACGCGCAACGGACGGCTGCTGACCGCGTCGGAAATCGAATCCGCCAATCGCGAGCTGGGCCTGGGCGAAACGGAGTATCGGCTCAACTGGATGCCGCTGGGCGGGTACGTCAAGATGCTCGGACAGGATGACATGGACCCGACGGCCCTGTCGGACGATCCGCGCGCGTTCAACAACAAGCCGGTGTGGGCGCGCGTCTGCGTCGTCAGCGCGGGCGTGATCATGAACGCCATCTTCGCGGTGATTTTCTTCCAGATCGCTTTTCTGCACGGCGTGGAGTTCCCGCCGGCGATCGTCGGTTCGGTCGAGCCCGACTCCCCCGCCGCCATGACGGCGGCGCGCGAACATCCGGAACTGGTCGGGCTTCAGTCCGGCGACCGGATCGTGCTCGTCGACGGCTCGGAGCCCAGCGACTTCACCAGCGTGCGGATCGCTTCGGCGCTGGCGGCGCGCGGCAAGCCGGTCGAACTGGTCGTGGAGCGCCCGAGTCTGGACGGATCCAGTCAGCGGTTGACCTTCAACATGACGCCGGAGGCGAGCAAGGACATGGAGGGCCTGCAGCATGTGGGCATCCAGCCGCCGGATAATCTGCAGGTCGTGAGCAAGGTGAAGCCGGATTCTGATCTGGCGACGTCGCTGGCGAAGATGGGTATCCGCCCCGGCATGACGCTCACGCAGGTCGACGGCCGGCCGGTCAGCGAGCAGTGGCAGGTCGATCGATTGATCCAGCAATCCGGCGGCAAGGAAATGTCGTTTCTGTTTCACGATGATCAGGGCGACGCGACGTACACCGCCCGGCCGACGCCTTTCGAGTACAAATCGATCCCCGCGCCGGAGGACAGTCAGCAGGCGGTGCGTCACGTGCTGGGCCTCGTCCCGCCGGTGAAGATCGCGGAGTTGACGGACGACTCGGCGGTCAAGGGCGTTTTGCAGGCGGGCGACATCGTCGCATCGCTGGCGGATACGCCCTGGCCGACGTTGCCGATGGTGATGTACCTGATCACGACGAGCGAGGCGCCGACGCTGCCGATCACGGTCATTCGCGACGGCAAACGGATGGACCTGACGGTCACGCCGGCCCACAAGGTCATGTCCAAGCCGAAGCTCGGCGTCGCGCTGGAGTGGGCGATCGATGCGCCGATCGTCGCCAGCGTGCTTGAGGACTCGCCGTTCGCGTCGCTGAATCTCAAACCCGGCACGGTGCTGGATCGCATCGGCGACCATCCGATCGCCGGTTACGCCGACATTTGCCTGGCGGTGCAATCCGCCAAGCCCGGCGCCGTGGATGTCACCTGCAAGTTGCCCGTCGAAGGCGTCGCGCCGCAGACGCAACCTTTCGATTTGACGCAGGCGACGATCGATCACGCCCGCGCGATTCAATGGGACGCCAAGCTCCCGCTGTTCGTCCCGCAGCGCGTCATGCAGCGGGCGGACAATGCATGGGACGCCATCGGCATCGGCCTCGACAAGACGCATCTGTTCATGATGCAGACCTACGTGACGCTTCAGCGCCTGATCTTCGACCACACCGTCCAGATCAAGAACCTGCGCGGCCCGGTGGGCATCGCCGTCGAAGGCACCAAGATCGCCGAGCAGGGTTACGCCTACCTGTTCTTCTTCATGGGCCTCATCAGCATCAACCTCGCCGTGATCAATTTCCTGCCCCTGCCGATCGTCGACGGCGGGCTGTTCGTGCTCTTGATGATCGAAAAGGCGCGCGGCCGGCCCGTCTCGCCGCAGATTCAGTCGGCGATCACCGTCGCCGGCCTCATCCTGCTCGGCACGATCTTCCTTGTCGTGACCTTCCACGATATCGGCCGCATCTTCGGCTGACCGATTCGCATTGCATGCCGTGATGCGGTTATGCTGGGCGACATGCCCACTGACCCACAACCCGACGGCACCGGACTCATCGCGCAGGACCCCTGGCTTGAGTCGTTTCGTCAGATCCTCCGCGACCGATTCAATCACATTCAGTCCATCCGAAGCCGTTTCGATGACGCCGGCGGCCTCACCGGGCAGGTCAGTCTCGGCCACAAATACCTGGGCTTCACGCAGGGCCAGCTCGATGGCGCGCCCGGCGTGTGGTACCGCGAATGGGCCCCGGGGGCGCAGCTCCTTTCGCTCATCGGCGACTTCAATCAATGGGACCGCGCGGCCAATCCGATGAAGCGCGATGCGTTCGGCGTGTGGTCCTGCTTCATGCCCGACTCGCATTTCGCCGACCGCCTCGTGCATGAAAGCCGGGTCAAGGTCTACGTCGCCTCGCAGGGCACCGCCGGCGACAAGATTCCCGCCTACATCCAGCGCGTCACGCAGGTCCCGGGGAGCATCGAGTTCGTCGGACATTACTGGCGCCCCGAGCCGGCCTTCGCATGGCAGCACGAAACGCCCGCCCGCACCGATGATCTGCGCATTTACGAAGCGCACGTCGGCATGGCCAGCGAGGAAGGCCGGGTGGCGAGCTTCGATGAGTTCCGCACGAACATCCTGCCGCGCATCGCCGACCTGGGCTACAACTGCGTGCAGCTCATGGCCGTGCAGGAGCATCCGTATTACGGATCGTTCGGGTATCACGTGTCGAACCTCTTCGCCGTGTCGAGCCGCTTCGGCACGCCGTATCAGCTCAAGCAGCTCATCGACGCGGCGCACGGACTCGGTCTGCGCGTGATCATGGACATCGTGCATTCGCACATGGTCAAGAACACCGCCGAGGGCCTCAACCGTTTCGACGGCACGGATCACCAATACTTTCACGGCCCGCCGCGCGGCGATCATCACGCCTGGGACTCCAAGTGCTATGATTACAACAAGTACGAAGTCCTCCGCATTCTCCTGTCCAATTGCCGCTACTGGCTCGAGGAGTACCGCTTCGACGGATTCCGTTTCGACGGCGTGACGAGCATGCTGTATCTGGATCATGGACTGGGTAAGACGTTCACCTGTTACGACGATTACTTTTCGCCGAACACGGACTGGGACGCCGTCGCGTATCTGACGCTCGCCAACGATCTGATTCATGCGATCCGTCCCGATGCGATCACCATCGCCGAGGACATGTCCGGCATGCCCGGCACGGCCCGGCCGACGAGCGAAGGCGGACTCGGCTTCGATTACCGGCTCGCGATGGGCGTGCCCGATTTCTGGATCAAGCTGCTCAAGGAGAAGCGCGACGAGGAATGGAACCTCGGCGACATTTATCACACGCTCATGAACCGCCGCCGCAACGAGCGGCACGTCGGCTACGCCGAGAGCCACGATCAGGCGCTCGTCGGCGACAAGACGATCGCGTTCTGGCTCATGGACCGGCACATGTACGAAGGCATGAGCGTGTTCAATCAGAACTTCGTCGTCGACCGCGGCGTCGCGCTGCACAAGATGATCCGCCTCATCACCTTCGCCCTCGCCGGCGAAGCGTATCTGAACTTCATGGGCAACGAATTCGGCCACCCCGAATGGATCGACTTCCCCCGCGAAGGCAACAACTTCTCGTTCCACCATGCGCGCCGGCAATGGTCCCTCGTCGATACGACGCACCTGCGCTACAAAGGCCTCAACAACTTCGACCGCGCGATGCAGCATCTCGACAAGCGGTTCCATCTGCTCGCCGACCCGCTCATTGAGCAGCTCGCCCTGCATGAAGACACGCGTCAACTTATCTTCCGCCGCGGCCCCCTCGTCTTCGCCTTCAACTTTCACCCCACCGAATCATTCAGCGATCTGCGCATCCCCGTCCCCGACCGCACCGACTACCAACTTGTGCTCAGCACCGACGACGCCTACTTCGACGGACACGGGGCCGTCGATCCAACCGGTCGCTACGTCTGGCAGAATTCCCCGATGTACGGCCGCGACCAGACGCTGCAAATCTACCTCCCCGCCCGCAGCGCCCTGGTCCTCGCGCCCGTCACTGTTTAGCGACGCCGACGCTTCCCCCCACGCCGACGCTGAGCGGCGCTTCGCCGCGAAGCGTCTGGTACTACGTGTGCTTTTCCAATGCGGCAAGCAAGTCAGCGCACGTATCGAGCGCATCGGGATGCCCTCCGCCCTCCTCGCGCGTCATCCACAATACTTCCGCGATCTCCGTCTCGTTGGCGATCACTTCCCCGCCGACCCAGTCGCACAGCCATGCATACAGGTACCACGGACTGTTGGGCCAGTCGTATTCCCAGACGCATTTGATCGGCCGCACATCGATGCCGACCTCCTCGCGCGCCTCGCGAATCGCCGCCTCCTGCTGCGTCTCCCCCGCTTCGATCTCCCCGCCGGGAAACCCGATCCGCCCCGGCGCCCGCGCGAGCGTCTTCGCCCGCCGCACCATCAGCCACCGCCCATCCTGCCGCCGACAAGCGATGATCACCCCGAACCGCTCGCTCGGCGGCGTGGTCCGTGTTCCGGTTTCGACAGGCGATTCACTCATGAAGCGACATGATACACGACGCTCACTGCCCGACCTGTGCGTTGGTCGGCGTGTCGAGGGGGGTGATGCGGAGGAGGCCGTGCAGGGTGGTGGTTTTTTTGGGGTCGTCGTCGCGCCAGAGTTGGATGCTGAAGGACTGGCGCTGCTGGAGGGCGCCGGCGATCCAGCGCATGGGTTCCTCGATGCGGTCGGGGTGGGGCTCGGACGGCGGCGCGGCGGCTTCGCGGGCGGGGAGATTGTCCGGATCGAGCTGCGACTTGCGATAGTAGTCGGCGACATTCTCCAAGAGCGCCCCAAGCTGCGGCGCCCGCGTGAGCGCCGAGAGAATCAGGCGCGGATGATCATCGAAGGGGAACCTGGCATATTCCGGGTCCGCTTCGAGGCGCAGGGTTCGATCCGCCAAGGCGTCGATGCACTGCTCGAAAAACGCCTCCTGCGAGCAGAGGACATACCACTCGCCGATGCGCCCGAAGCTGATCTGCGTGAGCCCCGCGCTCGAAGGGAGGTTGACGAGCTTGGCGAACTGCGGGTCTTCGATGCGGCGCGCGATGGCCCGGCCGAAGTCGGCGACGCTGAACCGCACGCCGGATTTCTCGACCGTACGCACGCCGAAGAATCCCTGCACCACGTCCAATTCGCCCAGCGACAAAAGGAAATGCGCGTAGCGGACGAGCCGATCGAGTTCGACGGCGACGGCGGGGTCGGTGATCTTCACAGCGATGCCGAGCACGGGTACGGTGACGCCGGGGTCGGGCGTGACCATTTGATGATCGAGCGACGCCAGATACACGATCAGCGGCGGCGTAAGGCCGGGGAGGATTTTTTCGCGCACGGCATCGGGGAGCGCCGGGCCGGACTTGCTGTCGGTCAAACCGGGCGGGGCGCTGTGAAAGATGTTGATGGTGGCGGCGGCGATGGTCGAGGCGGGCAGCGGGCCGAAGTCCACGCCCCGCGTCTGCGTCAGGCCGGGAATGAACTTCTCCATGTTCGGAATGATCGCGGTGTAATGCACGGCCATGTTCGGCCCGTCGGCGGTGACGGCGAGCGCGTGATGTTCGGTGTTTTTTGCGTTGCGCGTGAACATGAGCGCGACGCGCCGGGCCGGGAGCTGCGCGAGCATCTGCTGATACGCTTCATCATCCGCGAGCGTCGGCTGGTCCTGCGCCGCCCCGCTGAGCAGGTAGTAAAGATGCTCGACATTCGACGCGGCGGTCAGCGCGAACCATCGCTTGCCCAGCGCGATGACATAGCCGCGCTGCCCTTCGGTGAACTGATACATGGCGAAGGGGCCGACCTGCGAAGGCGAGCCGAACGGGGAGAGCGCCATGGCCTCGATGAGCGCATGAATGTCGTGCTCGCCGGCGCGGGACATGACGACGATTTCGCGCTTGTTGTCGATCTTCTGCTCGATGACCGCGGCGGTCTGGCCGAAGTAGCGGCTGAACATGGCGCGGGAGTCGATGCCGAGGTTTTTGGAGGCGGCGCCCCAGGCCTGCGGAAGCTGCATCGCCTCGACGACGCGCCAGACATATTGGGCCATCGGGTCCGCGGCGTCGGCGTCGGAGAGCGAAGCGATGTTGTCGACGCGTGCGTAGAGCCGGGCCGACGCGGGGCAGAGCATCGCCGGGTCGTCGGCGGGTTCGACGATGCGGGCGGTGATTTGTGGTTGTGCCCATGCGGGCAGAGACGGGTCGAAGGCGACGGGTTTGGCCTTGGGCGCATTGTCACAGCCGGCGAGGCAGCCGAGCCAGATGAGCAGGATCGCGATGCGCGATGAACAGGACATGCGGTTCAGCGGGCGTGCGTTCGAGCGAAGGCGGCGACGGCTTCGATCGCCTCGCGCATCGCCGCCGCATCGACCGCGTGCACGTCGACCGGCTCGCCGGGAGCGCGGACCATGGTGAGCGTGAGCCGCCCGCCCAGATGCTGGCGGAACTCCTCCATGCCGGCGAAGAGACGGTCGGTCTCGTGCAGCATCGGATGATCGATCGGCAGGCGCAGGTCGAGCAGGCAATTGAGCACGCGCTCGACCGTCGCCGCATCGAGGCCCAGCGCCAGTGACGAGTACATGCAGTCGATGGCCACGCCGATGCCGACGGCTTCGCCATGCCGCACGGCGAAGTTGGACATGACTTCGAGCTTGTGTGCGGACCAGTGACCGAAATCGAGGGGCCGCGCTTCGAGGGCTTCGAAGGGGTCGCCGCCGCGCGTGATGTGCTGAAGATGCCAGAGGGCGGAGCGGCGGATCATGTCCGACGAGGCGGCGGGGTCGCGATCGGCGATGCGCGGGGCGACGCGGCAAAGCTCATCGAACATCGCCGCATCCTTGAGCATCGAAACTTTCACCGCTTCGCTGAACCCGCAGCGGTAGTCACGGTCACTGAGCGTGGTGAGCAGAGCGGCGTCATTGACGACGGCCCAGGGGACGGCGAAGGTGCCGACCCAGTTCTTTTTGTCGAAGAGGTTGATGCTGTTTTTGACGCCGATGGCCGAGTCGGCTTGTGCAAGGGTCGTGGTGGGCAAGCGGACGAGACGAATACCGCGATGGGCGATGGCCGCGGCGAACCCGACGGCGTCGAGCACCGCCCCGCCGCCGATGACGACGACGTAACTGCGGCGGTCCAGGTCGGCGGCGTTCATGCACTTGAGCATGCGCTCGATGATGTGGATGTCGTTCTTGATCGCTTCGCCGCCGGGCACGACCTGCACGTTGCCGACCTGCACGAGGCGATCGCGCTGCGACTCGGTGAGCTGATGCAGCCGGTGACGCAGGTCCGGCTGGGCTTCGAGCAGTTGTTGGTCCACCCAGAACTGCGCTCGGGCCGGTCCGGCGCCGGAAGGTTCGAGCAGGTCGATGAGGGTCCGGTGATCGGGGCCGAGGACGTCCTGCGTGAAGCGCACACGATGGGTGAACGGCACGGAGAAGTCCACATCGATGTGCGTGGCGTTGTGATTCATGCGGATCGGCCGGTCAGGCGGGGGTCAAAAGCGTGCGGCTCCTGAATCTTCCAACACGTATTATGCCGCGATTATTGCAGAGGGTCCACCGGCGGGGGAAATTTCGGAGTGCGAAGCCGCGAGCGGCTTGCGAGGCGCAAAAATAATCGGATGCGGGCTGCGTGCTGCCGGATCGGCAACGTGGGATCAGTTTCGAAGCGCCGCCCTGCCGGGTCAGCTTTGGGCCCAAGTGGGTGGGCGCCGTTCAAACTTTGTTGTCTTCGCTCCGGGCGTAGCCCGCACCCGAGTTGACTATTGCATCATAGTCGTCGAGCGCGGATGCGCCAACTGAAATGTGTGAGGGGAATCCGGGCCTTCTCGAAGTTCAGCCCTCGATTTGAGGAATGCACTTCACCCCATCAACACCGTGTCAATAAAAAAAGTGGCGGCGGATCGCAGAATAGCGAGAGCCGCCGCCGGTCGGGGTCTTGTTGTTCACCCATGTTACGTGTCCATACGGCTGAGGGTTCATTCGGGTTAACCCGCAAATTTTTCAATTCGCCGGGGGAACCGTTTGAAACGAAACCGATGGTGCATGTCATGAGTTTTTTCAGCGATCCATCGCTTGAGGTTCTGCGATTTCAATTGGATGACGCCGCGCATGGCCTCCTCACAACCGTTCGCAAGCTTTGTGATGTCGCCACGGGCGCTTGCGTTACAATCCGTTCGATCTTTTTGTGAAAGGAGTCGCGGTTCATGGAGCATGCGGGGATCATCGGCGCGGTATGCGTCGGCGTGATGGTGCTGTTTTGGATTCTGCTGCGCTGGCGACACGGGAGCGGGCGCTTGCCCTACCGTCGTCGCGAGGCATTGCTCACCGCGGCCGAGCTTGACTTTCTTGCGGCGCTTCATGAAGCGATGGCGCACGTCGGCCGCGGGTACATCATCGCCATGCAGACCACCGCCGCCGCCGTCGTCCAAGTCACCGCCTCGCCGAAAGAGCGGCAGGCCTGGCAGAATCGCGTCAACAGCAAGCGGCTCGACTTCGTGCTCTGCGACGCCGACACCACCCGCCCGCGCCTCGTCATCGAACTCGACGACCGTTCGCATAAGCGACCCGAACGGCGGCAGCGCGACGCCCTGATCGATCAGATCATGCAATCGGCCGGGCTGCCCATTCTGCATGTCCCCAATCGCCGCAGCTACGACGCCCGCGATCTGGCCGCGCAGATCCGGCAAAAGCTCGCGTAAGGCGTCGCCCCAGTACCGCATTGGCACACGTCGCACGCCGCATCGGGCCAACATGGCGCTGCATTCGACATAATCATTAGAAACCCACCTTCCTGCGTTTTTGCGTAACTGCCTGTCTGTGCATCAACAACAAGTAATCTCCACAATTCGCCCCCGTTTGGCCCGTTGATTGCATCAGCCCTATCGAGACATCTTCATCGACGAGGGCTCTGACATCCCGCTTGTGTGTTGCTCGTTCTGCGGCCGTCGTTCGGTACGCGGCGGATGACAGGTCTTCGTGAAAGGATCGCGGTGCGCCGATCAGCGCGACCGCATGGAAGGATTGGATATGAGCCAGTGGTCATTTTCTCATCGGGCGACCCGTGCGGTCGCAGGGTTTGCTCTCGCTCTGGCCCTCGCCGTGATCGCCACGCCGGCGCACGCCGCCTACGACGGGTTCGAAACCTACACCTCCGGCGCGTCGCTCAATGGCCAAAACGGCGGCGTCGGCTGGACCAGTGCCTGGACCACTTCCGCCACGACCACTCAGTCCGTCATGCTCGATGACCCCAACGGCCGCGTCGACGGCGGCGCTCAGGCCGCGCGCGTCACCGGGGCGACCGCCGACATCGTCGCCATGCGGCGCGACTTCACCGCCATGACCGGAACCGTCTACCTCAGCGTCCTCATCACCGTTCATGGCTTCGACAACGGCGACTTCCTGGCCCTGACCCTCAGCGACGGCGCCGTCAGCAACGATCCCCAGACGCTCTCCATCGGCTATCGCAACAACCCCAACAACCCCCTCTTCGCCCGCGTCGGCGACTCCGGCAGCGGCAACACCATCAACAGCTTGACCCTCGGCTCCAATGATGTCACCTTCTTCCTCATCGGCAAGTTCTCCCTCGACGGGTCGAACCAGTACGGCCACACCGACCTGTTTATCAACCCGACCAACCCCTACCTCGAAGGCACACCCGATGCCTCCGCGACTTCGACCCAGCCGAGCATCACGAAGATGACACGCTTCAGTCTCCGCGCCTTCAACCTCGAAGCCGGCGACACCATCACCGTCGACGAAATCCGCATCACCGACAACTACGCCGAGGCCTTCGGCGTCCCCACGCCCGCCGCGCTCCCCGCCGGCCTGGCCCTCCTCGCCATGCTCCCCCGCCGCCGCCGGTAATTCACGACGCCATCCTTCCGCAACACAAAAGGGGCGAACCACAGGGTTCGCCCCTTTTTCTATTTCGCCGCTCAAAGACCTTCGAGCGTCCATCCCTCGCGGTACGTGCGCTTCAGCAGCTTGTTGGCGTCGTCATTGTTCGTGAAGCGCATCGACTGGCTGTCCCACTCGAGCCGTGTGTCGGGCATGCGGATGGCGACCGTGCCGAGGATGACCGTTTCGCTCATCGGACCGGCGATCGAGAAGGGACTTTCGGGCGCGGGAATCTTGCCCAGCGCCGCGTCGATGAAGTTGTGCCAGTGATGCTGCGGCTGAAGCTTGGGGCGCGGAAACGTCTTGTACTTCTCCGCCGGCAGAAGCTGCGGCCCCGATTGATGCGGCATGAGCAACTGCCCGTTCTCCGCCAGCATCATGAAAGACTCGGGCGGATAGTGTTCGCTCGGGTTAAGCTTCTGCACTTCCTCGGGCGGATAGAACTCGCCGTCGAACCATTCGACGGTCAGGTCCTCGCCGCCGGTGAACTCATTGCCGGGGAAGATCCATGTGATGTGATTGCTCTGCGGCCAATTGTCCGCGCGCCGGGCCGGGTCTTTCTTCCATGACTCCTGCACCTGCGCGATGACCGACTTGGGCGCCGTCATGTTCAGCCCCTTCCACGGCGCATTGAAGATGTGGCAACCGATGTCGCCGGACCAGCCGGTCCCGAAGTCCTGCCACGCGCGCCAGCGCATCGGGTGATAGATCGTCGGGGAAAACGCGCGCATCGGCGCGGTGCCGATCCAATGCTCCCAGTTGAGATTGGCCGGCGGCGCCTCGCCCTTCGCCGGCCGCGGACCGGCGAGGCGATAGCTGATCGCGCTGGGACGATTGGAGCAGAGGATCAGACGATTGGCTTTGCCGAGGACTTTGTCGCGCATGAACTGCACCGCCATGCGATCGCCCATGCCCGATGCATGCTGCGTCCCGAGCTGCGTGACGACGCCGGCCTTCGCCGCCGCGAGCGTCAGCGCGCGAATCTCCGACACGTCATGGCACATGGGCTTTTGACACCAGGTGTGCTTACCCGCGCGGATCGATGTCATGGCGATGATCGCATGCATGTGATCGGGGACGGTCACGTTGACCGAGTCGATCGTGTCCCCCATCGCCGGAAAAAGCTCGCGCCAATCCGCGAAGGTCTTCGCATCGGGATACTCGCGCGCAACGGCGCTGAGCGTATTGGTATCGACATCGCAGATCGCCGCCATGCTCACCGACGGATGCGACGCGATCGACGTGCGATCCGCCTTGCCCATGCCCGAGAGCCCGATCGACGCATGACGGATCTTGGAATTCGGCGACAGAGCCCGAACAAGCCGGGGCGTGAGCAACGGCGCGCTGAGCCCCATGACGGCCACAGACTGAATAAACGTCCGCCGACGAATGCGTGTAGACATGAATGGTCTCCATCAAAAGTGCACTTGGCGGATGTCTCGCATCCTAGGCACGCGACGCAAGTCAGTACAATAAATATGAAATTCATTCCTCGACTTTTTTTGACATACCCTAACAAAATCCATAAAATGCCCGATGCCTTCCGAGGTTCCCCTTCATCTCGCCACGCTCGAGGTTCCCCCGTCGCACCTCAACGCCGCCGGCCGCGTCGATCGCTCCGCCTGTCTGAGCATCGACGTCCGCCGTCTCTGGCGGCGTGTCCCCGAGGACGAATGGCGCCGCGCCAGAAGCGCCGCCCGCCCCGGCTCCCGCCGCCCCGATGCCGCCACCTACCGCGAAGCCCGAGCGCATCTGACCCTGACCCGCGACACGCTCGACGCCCTCCTCGCCCGCGCCCGACCCTTCGAGCTCCTCGGCGACTTCCGCACCGAAAAAGCCAACGCCATGAAAAACGCGTGCGGAGTTGGGAGTGCGGAGTGTGGAGTGAACAAAAAGTGCCCCTCCCCCACTCCCAACTCCACACTCCCAACTCCGCACTCCACGCTTCCCACTCCACACTCCAAACCCCGCCGCCTCCCGCGCACGTTCAACCCCAACCTCGGCGCCGCCGCGACGAAAGTCCTCCCGCTCCCCGCCGGTTGGACCCAGCGCCTGCGCCTCGAACGCTGGCGACTGCACGACAAACTCGCCTCCCACTTTTTCTTCTGCCCCCAATGCGACGCCCGCCGCGTCAAACTCTTTCTTCCGCTTTGCACCCCCGACGAATCCCGCGACACCCAACTCGCCTTCAAACACCTGACCCGAACTCACCGCAGCAACAAACCCCTGACCGAACACCAGACCCGCCTCATCGAGCGCTACCACCTGTTCTTCCCCCCGCGCTCCCTCCTCTGCGCCGCCTGCCTCAACCTCCGCTACGGCTACATCCACCCCCGCCCCCGGAACCCCCGGAAGAATGACCCCGAAACATTCACGACGCCTTCCCCCACCGCCGACCCCATCACCGCCCTGCTGTCCCTCACCCCCGAAGCCCGCCGCGCCGCGCTGCAAGATCACCTCGCCACCTTAAGCCGCCGCCGCCGCTGCCACCGCCACATCAAGCGCCTCCGCCAAAGCCACGCCCTCCTCGCCCAACTCGCCCAACTCGAAGCCACGAAGCACGATGACCTGGCCTTCCTCGCCCTCGCCGGCAAACTGCTGCGTTAAGCGCCCCCAACCTCGAACCCGACCCCTTCGGGGTCGGGTCTTCACGGTCGCGGCTTTGGTCAGGCACCTCAAAGTCGACTAATCTGTTAAACTCTGTGCGGATGGAAAATCTGTTTTCCGAGGTGTCTTTATGGCTGATCTGTGCGTTGTTGTCCGATGCGGGCAGTCCGTGTCCAAGGCGGGTCACACATTCTGCTACAAGCATTGGAAGGCCGAGCGCGACGGCGGCGTCATGCAATGCCCCAAGTGTCGCGGCTGGTACGAATCATTCGATGGCGACTCGGCATGTCCGACCTGCGATGCGTCCTCCGGCAAGCCGGCCGCAGCAGGCACGTCGCGCGACATGCTTTCGTCCACCAAGCTGGGCGAGCGCGTCGGGCTCAGCGCGGCGCGGATGAATCTGATTCTGGCGGAATTGGGCTGGCTCGAAAAATACGTCAAGGGCTGGACGCCGACGGAGCAGGGCACGCGCATGGGCGCCGAGGTGCGCGAAGCGCGACAGACGGGGATTCCGTACACGGTCTGGCCCGCGTCGATACTCGACAAACAAGCGATGAAGCGGTCGGTTGCGGAGGCGCTGGGTCACGACGCGCCGAGCGAGGCGGCCCGACCCGAGGCGGCGCCCGTGACGACCGCGCCCGCCGCGACGCCGAGCGAAACCGCCGGCGCATCGCAGGACTTCCGCACCAAGTTCCCCGCCACGTTCCGCACCAGCGACGGTCACATGGTGCGGAGCCGGGCCGAGGTGATGATCGACAACTGGCTCTACGCGCAGGGCATCGTGCATGCGTACGAGCGCCGCCTGCCGATCGAAGAAGACGTCTACTGCGATTTTTATCTGCCGAACAAGCATGTGTACATCGAATATTGGGGGATGGAAAAAGACCCGCGCTATGCGGAGCGCATGGCGGCGAAGAAGCAGATTTACGCCAAACACAGCATGAGTCTCATTGAACTGGGCGATCAGGACATCACGCAGCTTGACGACTGTCTGCCGCGTCTGCTGCTTAAATTCGGGATCGATTGCGTTTGAGAGAGTGTGTGAGAGAACCCGCTTTCACGAGCCGCGACCGTCAGGAGGCGGTCAAAGCGCCGCCCGGGGTCCATGATTCGACCGCTCCCTGACGGTCGCGGCTCGTTAGAACCCTTTTCTCACACGCTTTCCGAGTCGACCGGCGGGGTATTCACAAAGCATCACCACGCGATGGCGCACGTTTACGGTCAGAGCGAAGCATGGACACGAGCGCAGCGGGTGCTGCGGGCCGTCGGCTTCAACGCGCGCTCGCCGGAGGAGATTCGCAAGCTGGTGGCGAGCGGACCGCAGTGGATCGAGGCGATCGTCGGTCGGGCAGCGCGGCGTTTGGCGGATGAAGAGCAACAACTGATTGCGACCCGTGATGAGCAGGCGAGAACGGCGCGGACGCGGCTCGGCACGATGGAGCAGGCGGCTCGAATTGAGATTGCGGAGCTGGATGCGCGCCTCGAGGCCATCCGCGCGGATTCGGAGTGGTGGATCGTACCGTGGCATGTCTGGCGCTTTGTCGCGGCGAAGCTGCGGCGGCGGCGCTTGATCCGGGAGGTGCGCGCGAGTCTGGGCGAGGCGGTGCGGGAGCTGGCGATGAACGAGTCGGCGCTTGTGGAGCATCGCGCGTCGCAAGGCGGCGTCATGGCCGCGGCTCTGGGGAAAGCGAAGATGCAGTTGCAGACGGCCGAGTCGATCCAGCGCGACGGGCAGCTCGCGGGGGCGCTGGCGGAACTGGAAGTGGTCGATGCGCTGTCGCGGCTCGGCGACGGGTGGCACGTGTTTCATGATGTGAAGCTGACGGCGACGCATTACCTGCGGGACCGACATGGCAAAGGGCTTCACTCCGCGCAGCTTGATCACCTGGTCGTCGGGCCGGGCGGAGTGTTCGTCATTGAAACGAAATTCTGGAGCGTCGCGTCGGCGAACAATTCGACGCTGCACAATCCGTTCGAGCAGATTGACCGCGCGCAACGATTGTGCTGGGTGCTGCTCAAAGAGGCGGGATGCAAGACGCAGGTGCGGACGGTGATCGCCAATGCGGGACATCTTCCGGCGCGGCCACGGTGGGCGAAGACGGTGGTGATCGTGCCGAATCTATTGGCGGGGATGCTGCGGAATTTCGACCGGCGTCTGAGCGGCGAAGAGGTGGAAGGGATCGCGGGGCGGGTGCATGGATGGTGGAGCGGGCGGTAGCGGAACGGGCGCGGCGGGTCCGGCCAAACAAGGCGAGACGAACGGGCGGATCATGATGCGGCGATGGCGGCGTCGCAGGTGTTGCACTGGAGGACGCGCTTTTTCATGACGAGGAGCCAGCCGAGGAGGCCGCCGATGAAGGAGGCGAGGGCCATGAAGAGGGCGAGGCCGCCGGCGGCGGCCGATCCAAACCCCGGGCCCGGAGGGCCCGGCTATATAGCCGGGTCCTTTGGGCCCGGTTCGTCTTTTGGGCCGGTCATTGGATCGGGGTGATCCATGCGTACGGGTCCGCAGGGAGGGCGGCGCGCGTGTTGTGCCGGCGGACGTATTCGATGGCGTTTTGGAGATGATCGATGTCGAAAATGAACACGGGGAACTGGCCCTCGGTCCAGAGCGTCGCGGGGATGTCGTCGCGGCGCATGTTCCGGCGCGCGTCGAGGACGGCGCGGTATTTGAGCTTTGCGATCACTTTCAAGACGTCGAGGCGCAGGGGGCTGAACACGATGTGCACGTGCGTCGCCTGAATCGTGGCGGCATAGGCGCGATGATTGATTTCGCGGATGACCTTTGCGAACGCGTTTTCCACCCGTTGTCTTTCCGACTCATCGAGCACGACGGCGTCGTCGCGCATGCGATGGTGAATGGCGGATTCGAGGAAGGGGTCGGTGCCGATCAGTTTTCCGTGGCGCCAGGATCCTCGGACGTCGCCGTGAAGCCAGGTGCCGAAGGTCGTGGCGATCCAGTGAATGCCCAGCGTGCGCGCCATGAAGGGGACCCCGTATGCGGTTAGATGATATACGATTGGGACCGGCGGGGAGACGGGGTCGGGGGGGACCGGGTTAAGGGGGAGACCGGGCCCGGAGGACCGGGCGATATGGCGCATGAAAAAACCCACGCTTGGAAAGCGTGGGCTTCGGGGGTGTTCAGGGGTGTCTGGGGTTGACAGTTGAACAGTTGAGACGCCATTGATCATGGATTGCTCCATGACGATCCGATCGGTGTCGGACGAGGGTTGTGCTGACTATGTGCGGATGGGGTTCGCACCCCGGTCGGAGGGTAGTCGATCTTTTGAGGGATCGGTTCCGACACAGTCCGCATCTAAGGTATCCCTTAGAAAGGAGGTGATCCAGCCGCAGGTTCCCCTACGGCTACCTTGTTACGACTTAGTCCCAGTCACCGAGCTTACCGTAGACATGCCTGAGGCGGCACGGCTTCGGGTACTCCCGGCTTCCATGACTTGACGGGCGGTGTGTACAAGGCTCAGGAACGTATTCACCGCGTCGTAGCTGATACGCGATTACTAGCGATTCCAACTTCATGTTCTCGAGTTGCAGAGAACAATCCGAACTGAGATGATTTTTTAGGATTGGCTCCGGGTCACCCCATTGCATCCCTTTGTAATCACCATTGTAGCACATGTGTAGCCCAG
>WGMD01000008.1 GCA_016125255.1 Planctomycetota bacterium
GGGGGGGGATGACGGTTGGGGTGGAGGGGGGGGGGGATGGTGGGGGTTTGGGAGAAGAATAAAAGGAAGGGGGTAAGTGGGTGTGGAGGTCGAGGCAGAGGAGGTCGCCGGCGGCGTCGCGGAGGTAGAGGCGGGCATGCGAGAGGACGGGGACGGTCCAGCATTTGCCGTTGATGACTTTGGCTTTAGAGATGGGGCGGAAGGCGTCGGGTTTGGCGGGGGCGGCGAGGAGTTCGCCGGTTTCGCTGAGGACGAGGAGTTTGTTATCGCTGATGAGGAGCGACCCGGCCCCCATGCCGGACTGGCGCCAGTTTTCCTTGCCGGTGGCCAGTTCCATGCAGACGAGTTCGGGCGGGGCGCCGGTGTGGGTGTTGCCGTCGAAGCCATAGACGTGTTCATCGAGGACGACGGAGGTGTTCATGTGATTGGCGAGGGAGCGGTTCTCGTAGACGCGCTGCATTTTGCCTGGGGCGATTTTCAGGAGGGTGCAGCCCTTGCCGTAGCCGGTCGAGAGGAAGACGGTTTGGCCGGTGATGATGGGCGTGGTGGCGTTGGTGTCGAAGGAGGTTTTCCATGGATACTGTGAGAGTTCGCGTCCGGTGGCGGCATCGAGGAGAACGAGGCCGAAGGAGTTGAGGACGGCGAGCCCGCGTTTGCCGTCGATATCGAAGGGTGCGGGGGTCGAGTAGGCGGGCTTGTATTCGGTGGATCGCCAGACGGGTTTGCCGCTGTTGCGATCGAGCGCGATGGTTGGGCCGGCCTGATAGACGACGTTGTCGCCGTCGATGAGGGGGGAGGAGGTGAAGCCCCATGCGGGGGGTTTGCGTGCGCCGGTGAGCTTGCGAAGATCGCTGGCCCAGAGGACTTTGCCGTTGGCCGCGTCGAGGCAGAGCAGGGCGCCTTCTTTGCCGACGGTGTAGACCTTGCCATCGCTGACGGCGGGGGTCGCGCCCGGGCCGCCTTCGTGCATGTTCGCCACGAGGTCGGCGGGGTAGGCGTGCTTCCAGATTTCCTTGCCGCTCGCGGCGTCGAAGCAGTAGACGGTTTCCTGCCCGCCGGCGTTGCCCATGACGTACACCCGCTCGCCGACGACGGCGAAGGAGCCGAAGCCGACGCCGATGTTCGCTCTCCATAGCACGGGCGGACCGCCGCCGGGCCAGTTGGCGTTCCATCCGACTTCGCGGCTGATGCCGTCATGCTCCGGGCCGCGCCAGCAGGGCCAGTCAATGCCCTCCGCCGCACCAGCCGGCAAACCCAGTCCGCTGAACACGACCAGAACCGCGACGGTGATGAGGTGACGAGTCATACCTCTATTGTTGAAGGCCCTTTCGATTCGGACAACCCCGCTTCGCAACAAGTCTGTTAAACTCCGCAATCGTTCGCCCGCCCCGTGCGTTGGCACTGATTCCAAACCGACATGGCCCATGCCTGAGACCGCATCCAAATCCCGCCGCCCGCTTTACGTCACCTGTGTGCTGATCGTCGCGCTTGTGATCAGTGTCGTCCTCGGCGCCCGCGGAACGTCCCATCCGGCCGCGCAATTCGTCGGGCGAAGCTCGTGCATCGAATGTCATAAGCCCCAAGCCGCGCTGTACAAGGATTCCGATCACGATCGCGCGATGGACCATGCCGCCCCCGACACCGTCCTCGGCGACTTCAACAACGCGACCTTCACCGCCTTCGGCGTCACCACGACCTTCTTCAAACGCGACAACCAGTTTTTCGTCAACACCGAAGGCCCCGACGGGCAGCTTCACGACTACCCAATCAAGTACACCTTCGGCGTCAAACCCCTCCAGCAGTACCTCGTCGAATTCCCCGGCGGGCGGATTCAGTGTCTGCCCATCGCGTGGGACGTGAATCTCAAAAAGTGGTACCACCTCCACCCCGATGAGCACATCGCCCCGCACGACCCGCTCTTCTGGACGCAGCGGCTACAGAACTGGAACTACATGTGCGCTTCGTGCCACTCCACGGACCTGCACAAGAATTACGACGCCAAGACCGACACGTATCACACCAAGTGGTCCGAGCTGGACGTGTCCTGCGAAGCGTGTCACGGCCCGGGGTCCAACCATGTCGACTGGGCCTACGGCAATATCGCCAAGCGCTGGCTCATCGGGTCCAGTCGCGGCATCGAGAATCCGATCAAGTCGCTCAGTTCGCTGCCGCAAATCAATACGTGCATGCCCTGTCACTCCCGCCGTCAGATTCTCGATGACAATTATGTGCATGGCGAACCGTACGACGATCACTATGAGCTGGAGACGCTCGAGCCGGGGCTTTATCACGCGGACGGGCAGATCCTTGACGAAGTCTACGTGACCGGGTCGTTCATGCAGAGCAAGATGTATCACCGCAACGTGCGCTGCACCGATTGTCACGACCCGCATTCGCTCAAGCTCATCACGCCCGATCATCAGCCGACGAATAATCTGTGCGTCCGCTGTCATGAAGGCCACCCCGCCGAGAAGTACGACACGCCCGCCCATTTTCATCACGCTCCCGGCACGCCCGGCTCCAGGTGCGTCGACTGCCACATGCCCGGCAAGAACTACATGGTCGTCGATTTCCGCCGGGACCATAGCATCCGCCTGCCCCGCCCCGATCTGACCGTCAAAATCGGCGTGCCCAATGCGTGCGACAATTGTCACGCCGACAAAGGCGCGAAATGGGCGGCGGACAAGGTCGTCGAATGGTTCGGGCCCAAGCGCGCCGTCGATCCGCACTACGGCGAGGCGCTTGCCGCCGGGCGCGATGGGGCCCTCGATGCGCCGGCGAAACTGGCACGTGTCGTCGGCGATCCGACGCTGCCCGTCATCGTCCGCGCTACGGCGATCCGCCTGCTGAGCAACTATCCGGTTCCCGAAGCCGCCGCGTCGATGATTTCCGCCCTGACCGATCCCGCCGCGATGGTGCGGGCGCGGGCCGCCGAAGGCCTCGTGCATGTCGACCCCAAGCAGCGCCTCGCCGCCGTCGCGCCGCTGCTTGCCGATCGCGTGAAGCTCGTGCGCGTGTTGGCGGCCCGGTCGCTCGCGTCGGTGCCGCCGGAGATGTTCTCCGCCGAGCAGCGCAAGCAGTTCGACGCCGCGCTTGCCGAGTATGCCGCGTCGCAGGACGCCTTCGCCGAGATGCCCGGAGCGCACATGAATCTGGCGCTGCTCTACACGGACATGAACCAGCTCGATCGCGCGGAGCAGGAGTATCAGACCGCGCTGCACCTCGACGCCGGTTTCTCGCAGGCGAAAATGAACCTCGCCATGCTCTACAACCAGCAGAACCGCAAGGCCGACGCGGAGAAACTGCTCTCGGAAGTGATCGCCAGTCCGCGCGATCTGCACATGACCGCCGACTCGTGGAAGATGGTGCTCGGCGAGGCGTACTACTCCCGGGGTTTGCTCATTGCCGAGGAACCCAACCGTCTCGCCGACGCCGTCGAATCGCTCGATAAAGCCGCGGAACTTTTGCCCGACCGTCTGCGTGTGCAGTACAACGATGCCCTCGCGCTTCAGCGACTCGGGCGTGTCAACGAAGCTGAGGCCGCCTACCTCCGTGCCTACAAGCTGGACCAGACCAACGTCGACGTCGTCAACGCCATGTCGATCTTCTACGCCCAGACCAAACAGTGGGACAAAGCCATCACCTTCACCCAGTACCTCGCCCGTCTCGTCCCCGAAGCCCAGGAAATCCAGCAGCGACTGTTGATGCTTCGCCAAATGCAGAACGCCGGCCAGTAAATAACCCCGAAGCCCACGCCTTTCAGGCGTGGGTTCCCCTCTTATTTGCCCCCATCGACTGGCCCCGCCCCCTCATCGACCAACCGATTCAACGCATAATACAGCGTCCGATTCACGATCGGATGCGCCTCATCCGCCGTCGTCAGATTCGCCAGCGTCAGCTCATGGATGTACCCCGGCATCAACTCGCTGAGCGTCAGCGACACCGTCCGCCCATCCGCACTGACTTTGGCGGCGGTGACGGGGACGGCATGCATGCCGAATTGGTTGGACCCGTACTGTTGATGATACTCATAATAATATCGCCGGAATTTGTAGTTCGAGGCGTTGGAGGCCTGCTCGGAATTGAGCGGACGGGTGAATGTCAGCGTGAACCCGTCCTTCGTCAGATGCATGGCCTGAACTTCCGGCGGAACGACGCCCGTCCAGGTCAGCTTCTGCAACCCCGTCCCGCCCGACCAGCCGCGCACGCGCTTCGTGTGACCGACATACATCGCCCCCGCCGCATCGAAGCACATGCGGCTCACCCCAGCCGATAGCCCGGCATTGTCGTAGAAAACGACGCTCGCCCCCTGTAGTTCCCCACCGACATTTTCAAGCATCACGCGCATCAGCCGCGCCCGATTCATCTCGCCCACGAACATCTGTCCCGCGAACGGACCGAACTTCCCGCCCGTCGTGTCGCACAGCGGCTGCGTCGGCGAATTGGCCATCACGCCATGCGGAAACAGCACCGCCGCCTTCGTCCGCATCGCGTCCAGTTCCTTCACCGGCGTTTTCAATGGATCGCCTTCAAATCCGCTTTTCCACACCAGACTCGCCACGTGACCATAGAAATGATCCTTCATCACGTGATACAACGGACTCGTGCCGATCCAGTCACCCTGATTGTCCGTCACGAACAGATTGCCTTCCATGTCAAACCCCAGCCCGTTGGGAGAACGGAACCCTAGCGCAAACGGCTCGATTTTCCCCTCCGGCGTCACCTTCATCACCCACCCGCGCCACGGCACATACGAATACATCCGCCCCGCCCGGCCATTGGGCGCCGTCGCCCCGCGCACTTCGTAGCGCACCCCCGCGCCGTTCGAAGCCGTGTTCAGCGAAATGTAGAAATTACCGTCTTTGTCCATGACCGGCCCGAATGCAAATTCGTGATAATTGCCCGTCATCCCGAAATCATCCGTGACGGTGATGTACTGATCCGCCACATTGTCGCCGTCCGTGTCGCGCAGCCGCGTCAGTTCCGGCCGCTGCATCACAACGACTTCATGATCGTTGATCGCCACGATCCCCAACGGTTCGTGCAGCCCCTCCGCGAACTGCTTCCATGTCTTTTTCGCCGGGTCGTACATCCAGACGCCATCGCGGTGGAAACACACCGCGATGCGCCCGTCAGGCATCATCGCCACGCCGTCCACCTCCGCGGGGACGTCCTTGGGCGTCTCGATATTTTCGATCTTGTAGTACTGCTCGATCTCGCCCAAAGCATGCGGCGGCGCCATCACGGCTGTCAGAACAATCGCACAAAACAGATAACGCATGAACATCATGGCGCCTCCCGCTTGTAAATCTTTTCAAGTTCCGTTTCGCTCAGCGCCCGGTCATACAGGCGGGCTTCATCCATGAGTCCTTCATAGAACGCATCTCCCCCGCGCGAGCCGACGAAGACATGGGCATCGGGCATGTCGAGTTTGACGGGCGAGCCCGTTTCGATGCGCTTGCCGTCGACGTAGAAGCTCGCCTTCCCATCCCCGACGATCAGCGCGACATGGTGCCACTCTTCGCGCGTCGTCGTCTTCATGTGCCATGCATGCGTCGTGTTTCCATCAGCGACACTGGCGGCAAAGCCCTCGGAATCCACGCGAATCCCGACGGACTTGTCCGCTTCGCCGGCGCCGATGAGGTACGCGCCTTCCTTGGCGACCTTGCGCACGTTGACCCACGCCATCATGGTCAGCCCGTCCTTAAGCTGGTTCGTCGTGACGCCCGAATCGAGCTCCGCGTTCTTGCCGTTGAATCGCAGCGCCTGCCCGCGCACGCCCGGCTCGGGGCTCGGGCACTTGTCCCATTGTTGATCGTTCATCGACCAGTAGCCGATGGGCTCGACCTTTGGCCGATTGGTCATGCGGATGGTGAATTGTCTGCCCTGTTCCGCGGAGAGCTTTAATTCGCCATTTTCAAAGCCGCCGATCGAGCTTGCGAATGCCGCGCCGCTGTCGGGGTCAGTGATGAGCGTCACCGACTGATCGAGCTTGTCGATTCGGAAGGTTTGCGCAAGGCCGTGCGGCATCGGCGTGATGAGCTGATGCACGCGGTATCCGTCCACGTCATACTCAAACTCCGGCAGCGATTCGATGAGCGTGTACCCGCGGAAGTGAACCACGGGCGGGTGATCGGAGTTGCCGAACCGCAGGGGAAACGCATCATCCGCCCGCCACCAGATGCGGCCGAGCACATGGGCGAACCCGTCCGCTTTGGCTTCGAGAATCGCCAAATCGTCGATGAAATCGCCGGTCCATGCGTACCGCAGCCGGCAGGCGCCCGCGTCAAAACAATATGACTGTTCGCCGGGCAGATGCACCGCGATCGCCGCCGGCCCGCAATCGCGCATGAACGTGCGGTAGACGATCGGCTTCATGGCGTCATGATGATGATGAGCCATCGCCGGCATCGGAGGCGGCAGATTCGGATCTTTATCTTCCGGCGGCAACGTCAGCTTCTCGCCTACGTACAGCGCCCCGTACATGACAAACCCATGTCCCGGAAAAGTGCAGACATAGGGATACACGCCCTGGACTTTCGGCGCGGTGAACTCCAGCTTCGCGCTCTCGCCCGGCTCGATCGCCGGGACGGAAAAGAGCACCTTGTCCGACTTGGGCACATATCCGAGAGCCGGCCCATCGGCCCCAAGCGCGAGCGCGGCGTTGACGATCTCGATGCGCGCGCCGGGTTCGGTGATCACCAGATTGTGAATCATCGAATCGAGATTCTCGATGTGCAGGACGACCTTTGCGCCCGGCGGGACGACGAGCCGTTTCACATCGTATTGCAGGCCTTCGATGGTCTTAATGTCGAACGAGATCGCGTCGTCGGCGCGTGCGAGGCCCGTCGAGAGAACGAGCAGCAGGCAGGCGTAGCGAAGCATGGCGGGGAAAGACTTCATGCGTGCACTCACAGGGGGTAGCTGAAAATATCGGAATTACGCGGGTTTTTCGGTGGGGAGCCCGGCCTCGGTCCACCCGCGCCATCCGCCGTCCATTGAGCGGACATTGGTGTAGCCCATCTTCTGAAGATTGTCGGCCGCCAGCGCCGATCGGAATCCGCCGCCGCAGTAGAGAACGAGCGGCGCATCGGGGTCGGGGATCTCCTTCTCGATGTCGCGCTCGATGACGCCCTTGCCCAGATGCAGAGCGCCCGGCAGATGACCGGCGGCGTATTCGCTTTCTTCGCGCACATCGACAAGCACAAACGGCTCACCGGCCTCGAGCATTGCACGCACATCGTCGACCGTGCATTCGTGAATGCGCGTCTTGGCGTCATTGACAATCTTGAGGAATCCGGGTGCGTGTTGCTTGCCCATGAGGCGATTGTACGGCCAAAGCGGCGGCGTGACCAATCGCCGCTCGCGCCATTGGTCATCGCGCAGCCGATCCGGTAATCTGTCCGCATGACGTTACTGGACTGGCTTGCGAAAAAGATGGGCCGGCTCTCCGTCCCGTTCACCACCGAGACGATCATCGGCGGGCAGATCGTGTTCTACGGATTGGCGCGCGCCAATCCGCAGACGGTCGCCGACATGGCGCTGATCTGGAACCAGGTGCTCGCGGGCGAATGGTGGCGGCTCGTCACGTTCATCTTCATCCCGCCGATTGAGAATCCGATTTTCGCCATTTTCACCTGGTACATCTTTTACTTGATGGGCACGGCGCTGGAGGGACACTGGGGCACGTTCCGGTATAACGTCTTCGTGCTGGTGGCGTACCTGGCGACCGTGGCGACGGCGCTATTGGTGCCGATGCTGCCGATGGCCAATACGTATATTCTGCTGACGGTTCTGCTGGCATTCGCGACACTTTATCCAAACTTCGAGTTGATGCTGATGTTCTTCTTTCCCGTGCGCGTCAAGTGGATCGCCATGGTGACCGGATTGCTCATTGCGTACGCCATTGTCGCCGGGGACAGGGTCAGTCAACTTGCCGCGGGGGCGTCGGTGGTGAACTATCTGCTGTTCTTCAGCCGGGACATTTTCCAGCGATTACGCTCCGGACAGCGCGGCATGGCGCGCCGGGCGGCGGCGTTTGCCGATAAAAACAAGGCGTTTCACGAATGCATCATCTGCGGCAAGACGGACAAGTCGCATCCCAACGAGGAGTTTCGTTACTGTCCCGAGTGCGACGGCGCCCCATGCTACTGCTCGGAGCACATTTTCAGTCACACCCATATCCGCAAGGACGAACGCGGCGGAAAGGGCAAGGCCCGTGAGCGATACTGACTACTTTTTCGAGCCGGCGGCGCTGGCACGGTTCAGCGTCGAGAAGATGCAGAAGGTGAACCTCTACGAATCGCCGCGGATGTTCACGGATGTGTACTGCCTGCTGCCGGGCCAGTCGCAGAAGGATCACACGCACGACGCCAACGACAAGGTGTACCACGTATTGACCGGCTCGTGCACCGTCCGCATCGGCGACGAGACACGCACGCTCGAAGCCGGTCACACGGCGATCGCGCCGGCGGGCGTGCTGCATGGCGTCGTCAACGAGTCGGACGACCCTGCGACGCTGCTGGTTTTCATGGCCCCGCATCCGCGGCTCGTGTGAAAACTACATCAGCCCCAGGTGCAGTTTCGCCGCATCGCTCATCAGGTCCTTGTTCCAAGGCGGGTCCCACACGATCTGCACATCGCAGCTTTTGACCTGCGGAATCGTCATGACGCCGCGGCGCACCTCGCCGGGCAGCACCTGCGCTTCGGGACAATTGGGCGTCGTGAGCGTCATATCGATCTTCACCGCGCCGGTCGGCTCGTCGATGTCGATCTTATAGATCAGCCCCAGTTCGTAAATGCTGATGGGAATCTCGGGATCGAAGATACGCTTCAGCTCGTAAACGATGCGCTCGCGCAGATCAGCGGGGGGATCGCCTTCGGGCGGCTGGGGCGGGGTCGGTTCGGAGGAGTAGATACGCATGACGATTGGGCTCACTGATACGCGGCGGCGAGGGCGCGGATGCGCTTGACCATGGCGTGCAATCCGTTGCGGCGCGTCGGGCTCAGATGTTCTTCCAGATCGAGCTTGGTCAGGATGCCCGTGATGTCGGTGTCGAGAATCTGCTGCGGCGTGCGGCCGTTGTAGATAATGCGAAGGATGGCAATGAGCCCGCTGACGAGAAAAGCGTCGGCCTGTGCATCAAACTCGATGATGGCGGGAGAGCCGTTCGATGCGGGCGTCACATGCTCCTTGAGGAACACGGTGGCCTGACACCCGTGCACGCGCGTGTCCTCATTGCAGTCTTCGGGCTTCATCGGCGGCAGTTTCTTGCCCAGGTCGAGCAGATACGTGAACCGCTGCTCCCAGTCGCCGAGGAACTCGAAGTTTTCGGTGAGTTCGTCGATCGTGATGGCGGCCTGTTCGGTCATGGTGATGCATTCTACGCGCGTGGCCCGTTTCAAAGTCCCGCGAACATGCGGCGGACTTTGGCGAGTGCGGCGATCAGGGCGTCGATGTCTTCGCGCGTGTTGTACATCGCCACGGACGCGCGGACGGTGGCGGGAATATGAAAGCGATCCATCACCGGCTGGGCACAATGATGCCCGGTCCGCACGGCCACGCCCTCGCGATCAAGCACCGGGGCCATGTCGTAGGGATGAATGCCTTCGAGCGTGAACGAGAGTACGCTGACTTTTTCGGCGGCGGTGCCGATGAGGCGCAGGCCTTCGATTTGCGAAAGCTGCTGCGTGCCATATTCGGTGAGCGCGTGTTCATGGGCGTTCATGGCGGTGTAGTCGATCGCGGCGAGGTAGTCGGCGGCGACGCCCAGCGCGATGCCGCCGCAGATATGTGGCGTGCCGGCTTCGAATTTATACGGCAGATTGTTGTAGACGGTTTTCTGGAATGTCACCGAAGCGATCATGTCGCCGCCGCCTTGATAAGGGGGCATCTTTTCCAATAGCGCTTCGCGGCCCCACAGGATGCCGATGCCGGTCGGGCCGTACATCTTGTGACCGGACAAGGCGTAGAAGTCGCAGCCGAGCGCCCGTACGTCGATCTTCAGATGCGGAGCGGCTTGCGCACCGTCGATGAGCACGACAGCCCCGGCCTGATGCGCCCGATCGATGATGCGCTTGATCGGATTGATCGTGCCCAGCGCGTTGGAAATATGATTGACCGCGACGATCTTCGTACGCTCGGTCAGCAGCGACTCGAACGCGTTCATGTCCAGTTCGCCGCGGTCATTGATGGGAACGACCATGAGCGTCGCGCCGGTCTGTTCGCAGACCATCTGCCAGGGGACGATGTTGGAATGATGCTCGAGCCAGGTGATGAGCACTTCGTCGCCGGGCTTGAGCGTCGAGCGGCCGAACGATTGGGCGACGAGATTGATGCTCTCGGTGGTGCCGCGGGTGAAGATGATCTCGTGCGCGTGATCCGCACCGAGAAAACGAGCCATTTTCGCGCGGGCGCCTTCGTAGGCCTCGGTCGCTTTTTCAGCGAGATAGTGGACGCCGCGGTGGATATTCGCATTCGTCGAGCGGTAGTAGTCATCGATGGCGTCGATGACGCATTGGGGCTTCTGACTGGTCGCGGCGTTGTCGAGGTAGACGAGCGGCTTGCCGTGGACTTTCGTGGCGAGGATTGGAAAGTCGGCGCGCACGCGCGGCACGTCGAAGGACGTGTCGGGATGGGTCACGGTCGGGTTCATGGGTTAGAGCAGATTGTCCATCAGACTCATCTGCGGCAGGCGCGTGACAAGGAGCTTTTCGAGCGGACGGCGGATGGCTTCGATGTCCATGCGGTCGATGCTTTCGTGCGCGAAGGCATAGATGAGCATGCCGCGGGCGGCTTCTTCGCTCAGGCCGCGGGCCTGAAGGTAGAAGAGGGCGTCTTCATCGATCTGGCCAGTCGTCGCGCCGTGCGTGCATTTGACATCGTCGGCGTAGATTTCAAGTTGCGGCTTGGTGTCGATCTGAGCGTCATTACTAAGAAGCAGATTCGAATTATGCTGCACGGCATCGGTCTTCTGAGCGCCTTCGTTGACGACGATGCGGCCGCTGAAGACGGCTTTGGCGTGATCGTCGAGAATGCCGCGGTAGAACTGGCGCGATCCGCAGTTGGGGGCGGCATGGACGACGCGCATGTGGTTGTCCATGTGCTGGTCACGGTGCGGCAGGTAGAGGCCGTTGATCATGGCGTAGGCGTTTTCGCCGACGAGTTCGAGGTGTATGTTGTTGCGGGCGATCGCGCCGCCGAGGAGGACGGAGTGGGACTCGAAGCGGCTGTCACGGTCCTGATCGGCGCGGAGGGTGGCGATGTTGAAGGACGCTTCGCTCTCGCGTTCGAGCAGGTAGTGGTGCAGTTCGGCGTTGGGGCCGACGCAGGCCTCGGTCACGGCGTTGGAAAAGTAGACATTTTGCGAGTGACTGACATAGTTTTCAATCACGGTGGCGTGCGACCCGTGCTCGGCGATGATCAGATTGCGCGGGTGCGACGCGAGGGGGCGATCGGCGTCGGTGGCGAAAAAGAGCATGTGAATCGGCGCATCGATTTTGAGATTTCGGCCGATGTGGATGAACGCGCCGTCTTCAACGAAGGCGGTGTTGAGGGCGGTGAAGGCATCGGCGCTTTCGTCGGCGTAGCGGCCGAGGTGCTCGCGGACCAGATCGGCGTGTTCGCCGGTCAGCGCGGCGGCGAGGCCGGTGACGGCGACGCCTTTGGGGAGTGAGCGGAGGATGGACAGGTCGGGGCGGTAGCGGCCGTCGACGAAGACGATGCGGGCGCTGCTCACGCCGCCGAAGGCGAGACTGGCGAGGGTGTCGGCCGTCACTTCGGAGCCGGTGTTTTCGGCGAGTTGGAAGGCGGTTTTGGCAATGGGCTGCACATTGGTGAAACGCCATTCCTCCATTTTCGTCGTGGGGAATCCCATCTCGGCAAAACGGGCGAAGGCGCGGCGGCGGCGATCACTGAAGAAGGCCCACGGCCCGGCGGCGGCGCGGGCGGCGACGCGTTGAAAGTCGGCGGCGAAGGAATCGGTCTGTTCCATGACTTGAGGCATCGGTTCGTCCTTGTCGCTTAGCGGGCGCCGGCGGTGGCGGGGGAGCTGGCTGCGGCGGGCTGCTTCTCGACCCAGCCGTACCCCTTGCTTTCGAGTTCGAGGGCCAGTTCCTTGTCGCCGCTGTGAACGATGCGGCCGTCGACGAGGACATGGACGAAGTCGGGGACGATGTATTCGAGAAGGCGCTGGTAATGCGTGATGACAAGGAAGGCGCGGTCGGGGGAGCGCATCTTGTTGACGCCATCGGCGACGATGCGGAGGGCGTCGATGTCGAGGCCCGAGTCGGTTTCATCGAGGACAGCGAAGGTCGGCTCGAGCAGGGCGAGTTGGAAGATTTCGTGGCGTTTCTTCTCGCCGCCGGAGAAACCTTCATTGACGGCCCGCTTGAGCATGTCCAGATCGATTTCGACCAGCTTGGCTTTTTCGCGGAAGAGCGTCAGGAGCTTCATGGCGTCAAGCTCATCAAGTCCGCGATATTTGCGGACGGCATTGACGGCGGCGCGGAGGAATTGCATGGAGCTGACCCCCGGAATTTCCACGGGGTACTGGAAGGCGAGGAACAGACCTTTGCAGGCGCGTTCGTCGGGCTCCATTTCCAGGAGGTTCTTGCCGTGGTAGATGACCTGGCCGTCGGTGATTTCGTAGTCTTCCTTGCCGGCGAGGACGTTGGCGAGGGTACTCTTGCCGGAGCCGTTGGGACCCATGATGGAGTGGACTTCGCCGGGGTGGATGGCGAGGTTGATGCCCTTGAGGATGGGCTTGCCATCGACGGAGGCGTGGAGGTTTTTGATTTCGATGAGAGGCGTGGTCATTGGTTGCGAATCCTTCAAAGGCAGAACGCGGGGCGTTGCCCCGCCGCTAAACGTTGGGGTCAGCCGACGGAGCCCTCGAGACTGACGGCGAGGAGTTTGTTGGCTTCGACGGCGAATTCCATGGGCAGTTCGTTGAAGACTTCCTTGCAGAAGCCGTTGACGATGAGGGACAGCGCGTTTTCCTCGTCGATGCCGCGCTGCTGGCAGTAGAAGATCTGGTCCTCACCGATTTTGCTGGTGGAGGCCTCATGTTCGACGGACGCGGTGGGGTTGCGCGATTCTATATAGGGGAAGGTGTGCGCGCCGCACTGGTCGCCGATGAGGATGGAGTCGCATTGTGTATAGTTTCGGGCGTGGTCGGCTCCCTTGAGGATCTTGACCTGGCCGCGGTAGGTGTTCTGGCCATGCCCGGCGCTGATGCCCTTGCTGACGATCGTCGAGCGGGTGTGCTTGCCGATGTGGATCATCTTCGTGCCGGTGTCGGCCTGCTGGCGGAGATTCGTCAGTGCGACGGAGTAGAACTCGCCGACGCTGTGATCGCCCTGGAGGATGCACGAGGGGTATTTCCAGGTGATGGACGAGCCGGTTTCGACCTGGGTCCATGAGATATGGCTTCGGACGCCGCGGCA
>WGMD01000010.1 GCA_016125255.1 Planctomycetota bacterium
GCGCTGTGCCGGTTCGGCGGATTGCGGTGTCCATCCGAGGTGCTGGCCCTGACGTGGGCGGATGTGAACTGGGAACACAATCGCATCCGCGTGCCCAGCCCCAAGACCGAACACATCGACGGCAAGGCCAGCCGATTGATCCCGCTGTTCCCTGAACTGCGCGAGCACCTGCTTGAAGTTTTCGATCAGGCGGAGACGGGCACCGACCACATCATCATCGGCTACCGCGACAGCAGCGTGAACCTCCGAACGCAGCTCACGCGGATCATTCATCGGGCCGGGCTTGAGCCGTGGCCGAAGCTGTTTCAGAACCTGCGATCAACGCGCGAGACGGAACTGGCCGAGGCGTTTCCGATGCACGTGGTCTGCCGGTGGATCGGCAACAGTGAACCGGTGGCCGCCAAGCACTACCTGCAGATGACGGATGAACACTTCGAGCGCGCGGTCGCCGGCCACGGATCGAAGGACATCAACAAGGCGGCGCAGAATGCGGCGCAGAAGCTGCACGAACGCAGACGAACGGGCCGGAAAAAGAAAAACGCCAAAGCCACAGAAGGCTTTGACGCTTCGAAAGATACGCCAGATTTTCTCGCAACTTCTTGTCGTTGCGAGACTTACGGAATACCCCCTAGGGGAGTCGAACCCCTGTTCACGGACTGAGAACCCGTTGTCCTGGGCCACTAGACGAAGGGGGCGAAGCGGACCATTGTAGGCGACTGGGGCGGGGATTCAAGGGGATGGGGTTGGGGGAGGGGGGTTGGGGGAGGGGCAAGACCGTGCTCGTGCACGTGCACGATTCACGTGCATGGTCGTTGGCACTTCGCGTTTGGAGCTTGGTGATTCGAGTTTGGCGATTATTCGCCGGGGTTGGCGATGCCGATGACGCCGCAGGCGATGCGGGCGCCGGCGTTGCCGGTGGGTTGGCCGCCGTCGTCGGGTTTGGCGTGGATGATGACGCCGCGGCCGAGGATCGGGTTCAGGTCGCCGACAAGGGTGATGTTCGTGGCGAGGAATTCGTAGTGGGCGTCGCCGTTGGCGTCGGACTTGAGATTGCCCAGGTCGCCGGCGTGTCGCGGGCCGCCGTCGGGCAGGGCGTGTTGATGGCCTTCGGGGTTGTAGTGTCCGCCGGCGCTGGTGCCGTCGGGCTTGGAGCAGTCGCCGTAGGTATGGATGTGGAACCCATGCGTGGAGTTGGGGGCGAGGCCATGAATGTCGGCGATGACCTTGATGCCGGCGTCGGTCTGCTCGAACGTCACGATGCCGTGCGTCTCGCTGCCCTGGGTCGGGTGCATGACGGCGACGGCGCGCGTGACGGAGTGCCATGCGTCCATCGACTGCATTGATTCGCAGCCGGCGGCGGCGAGGGCGAGGGCGACGAGCAGCGACAGGTTTTGAATGGAGCGAAGCATGATCGGTACCTCATAAAAAAGGAACACGAAGAAAACCACGCTTCATCCTATCGCGCCGCGGCCCCGAGGCAATGCATCATTCGACAATCCCGTATTCGACGGTCACGACGGCTCGGATGATTTTGCTCAGTGACGTCGTGTCGTTTTCGCCGGAGCCGGAGACTTCGGTGCTGAACGCGGGGGTGATCTGAAACACGCCCTGACTGGCGGAGCGCAGCGGGCCCAGCCGGCTCGTCGAATTGGACACCAGAAGCTGCGCCCGTTGATACGCGTTTTGAGTCGCATCCTTGAGTAGATCCAGCTTCAGATCATCGAGCTTCGTGTACAGATAGCTGGGCGAATTCGAATCGAGCTCCACGCCCTCGGCGATCAACTGGCCCGCATCGCGCGCGGCCTCGGCGACCTTGTCGACGCGCGGCGAGGCGACCGTGAAACTCTGCGTCACTACATACAACTCGATCGTGTTCGTCTGATTCCCCTTGGCGTCACGCGTGTACTGCGGGCTGATGTTGACCGGGCCGGGCTCGACCTCATCGCCCTTGAACGACTGCGACTGAAGATAGCCCATCAGCGCATCGCGATGCTCGGCGAGCTGGCGGTACGCGGCCGTGCGGTCGGCGTTACGCTCGATGATCGTGCTCGACCACTCGGCGCGATCGGAAGTGATCGGGCGCTCGGCGTAACCCTTGACCCGGATCGTCTGATCCCGAAGCCGAACCTTCTCGAAACTCGATCGCGCCAGCCACGTCGAAGCCACCACCGCCATCGGCAGCGTCAGCGTGAAAATGATCAGCCAGAACAGATTGATACGCGCGGTGGACATGAACGAACCTCCATGTTCGATCGGTTGAGTTGTAGGGTGTGACCACGCCTAAATCGGCCGAACGCGGCGCGACGGATGAAAAATATTCAACCACCAAGGCACAAAGGTCACCAAGGAAATTGATGGTATCCAAACGCCTGGCCATCCCTTGGTGTTCTTGGTGCCTTGGTGGTTAATTCGTTACTCGCCCTTCGTCCCCGTCAGCACGCCGCAGTGCACGAGCGTTTCGACGCGCCCGCCGACGCGCAGGCCCGCCGCCTGCATCCACGACTTGTACTCCGCCTCGCTGTACGCCCGGCCCTCGGTGAGCGTGAACAGCGCGGCCGAGTAGAGCGCGATCGGCAGCGGGCCGTCGTGGGCGTCATTGAGGAACACATCGTGAATCAGCAGCCGCCCGTTCGCCGGGAGCGCCGCGGCGCATCGCTTGATGATCGCAAGGCACTGGGGCACATCCCAGTCATGAAGAATGTTCGACAGGAGCATCACCGGCGCGGCCGGCAGCGGATCGACAAAAAAGTCGCCCGCATGCAGATCGATCCGGTCCGCCACGCCGTAGTCCTCCGCGAATTGCCGCGCGACCGTCAGCACGTTGGGCCGGTCCATGATGATCGCCCGCAGGTTCGGATTGGCGGCGACGAGCGCGATCGAATAAATGCCCGTGCCCCCGCCGATGTCCAACAGCGTCTCCACCCCGCTCATGTTGATCCGCTGCGCCAATACCGGCGCGACATTCTTCGCCCGCCCCGCCAAAATCAGCGAAATCCGCACCGCCAGGTCCGGCTTCTCCATTGCCGACTTCTCGCCCTCCCGATAAATGAACGCCGCGCCTTCCTCCTTGTCCGCCCCCGCCGGCCGACTCGTGCGAAGCCGCTCCACCATCTCCTTCACGCCCGGCGCGTCCACCGCCTGACCCAGATAATCGCTCACATCGAACGCCCCCCCGCTCACCAGATGCTCCGCCGCCAGCTTCGTCAGATTCAGCCGCCCCGCCTCGTCGAGCGCGATGAGCTTCATCGCCCGCAACGCCGTGACCAGCACCACCGTCGCCCGCCGCGTCAGGTCCAGCGCATCGCCCAGCTCGTCAATCGTCAGCGCCTTGCGGCTCAGCCGGTCGAACACCTTGAAATGCCCGCTCGCCGCCACCAGCAGATGCGATCCATAGCTCCCGCGAAACAACTCGAAAATCGGCGTCGGATCAACCTGCGGAATCTCGGTGGCGTTGTGTGACATATGCGTAATGTACCGCGCGACCGTCAGGTCCGCAGATTCGCAAACGCATCGATCGCCCGCTGCCGGGATGATTTGAGATCGACGATCATCATCGGGTATCCGCAGCTCGCGCGTGTCAGCGGCAATGGGTCGTGAATTTCATCGCCTTCGACCTGCGCCAACTCCGGCACATATGCACGGATGTACGCGCCGTCCGGGTCGAACCTGGCCGACTGACTGAGCGGGTTGAACACGCGGAAGTACGGGGCGGCGTCGGTCCCCGTACTGGCCGACCACTGCCATCCGCCGTTGTTGTTCGCCAGGTCGCCGTCGACAAGATGCTGCATGAAATGCCGCTCGCCGCGTCGCCAGTCGATGAGCAGATTCTTCGTCAAAAACATCGCCGCGATCATGCGGCAGCGATTGTGCATCCACCCCGTCGCGATCAGTTGTCGCATCGCCGCATCCACAATCGGCACGCCCGTCCGCCCCTCCCGCCATGCTTCAAACCCCGCCTCATCATCGCGCCAGCGCACCGCCCGCGTCTCGCGCTTGAACGGCCGCCCCATCGACACGCGCGGATGATGCACCATCACCTGCCGATAGAACTCGCGCCAGATCAGCTCGCTGATCCACGTCGCCGCGCCTTCCCCGCCGAGGTCCTTCGCCGCAAGGTAGCACTGCTTCGCCGAGATCGCCCCGCAGGCCAGATACGGCGACATCGCGCTCGTGCCGTCTGCCGCCGGCTGATCGCGCTGATCCTTGTACGCCTTGATGCGATGCGCGATGAACTTCGTCAATCGGCGCTGCGCTTCGTCCTCCCCGCCGGGCCAGCGGTCGGCGAGCGCCTCGCCGCCGCGCGGGGCGTCGCTCTCGATGTCGAGCTTCGCCTGTTTCATGGGCTGCGCCAGCGCCGTGATCGGCTCCATCTGCTCGACCCGCTTCAGCCACGCGTTCTTGTACGGCGTGAACACACTGTACGGCCCCCCGCTGCCCGTGCGCAGCTCAGTGGGCCGCACCACCGTCTGATCCGCCGATCGATACACCTCGATCCCCGCCCGCTCGCACGCCGCTGCGACCGCCGCATCGCGCCGATGTTCGTTCACCTCGTACTCATCATTGAACGCCAGCGCATCGCACCGCATCGCCCGCGCCAGTTTCACCATCGCCGCCGGCGACCCGTCAAAGCGCGGCACGTCGACGATCCGCAGCGGGATGTTCAGCTTCGCCAGCGAAGCCGACAGCGCCGCGACGTTGCGGCGGACAAAGTCGATCTTGTTGTCGCCCCAATCGTGCTCGCGCCACTGATCGATCGCATCCAGAAACATGCCGACGACCGGCCCGCGGCGCGCCGCATGATGCAGCGCCGGATGGTCCGCCGTGCGCAGATCGTTGCGGAACCAGACGAGCGTGTTCATGCATGCATTGTAACGCCGCCGCTACTGCGGCCCCGCGTCCCTGTTGAGCATCTGCATCGTGAGTTGCCGCTTGGGGTCGCCGGCGAGGAACAGCGTCTGCGTCGGGAAGGCGAATTCGATGCCCGCCTTCTCGAATTCCTCGAAGAGCCGCAGATTGAACTTCTGAGCATGCTCGAGATAGTCCCAGTACGCCGGCGGGAAGAACCAGTAGATGACGATGATGTTCAGACTGTCGGCGTTGTAGTCGTTGAAGTACGCGCGCGGCGGGTACTCGTCCCATCCCACCTTGCCATGGATCGGCTCGGCGATGCCGGGCTCCTCCATCAGATCGCGGAGGATTTGTACCGCCTGCTCGATCTTTTCGCGCGGGGTGTCGTAGGTGATCGTCACGTTGATAAGCCGGCGGATGTACGGGCGGCGGGCGATGTTTTCGATCGGCTCGCTGGTGATCCCGCCGTTGGGGATGGTGACGAGGTGACCGGTGAGCGTGCGGAGGCGCGTGATGCGGAAGCCGATGTCTTCGATGACGCCGTCGTAACCTTTGTAGAGGATGCGGTCGCCGATCTTGAAGGGCCGATCCATGAAGATGCTCAGCCCGCCAAAGAGATTCTTGACCATGTCCTGCGCGGCGAACGAAATCGCCAGGCCCGCGATGCCCAGCGAACCCAGCAGCGGAAGCAGTTCGATGTCGAACGAGTCAGCGACGTAGATCAATCCCATCGAGACGATGAACAGCTTGAGCGTTTTTCGGATGAGCGGGATGAGCATGTCGTCGAAGGTCGAGTCGGTGTGTCGGGCCCGGTCGGCCATGACGCCGGCGATCAGGTCGGTGAGCATCCACAGCGCCCACGTCACGCACACGACCATCACGACTTTGCCCGCCACGATCAGCACCGTCAGCGGCATGCCCGACAGACCCAGAAGCTGCACGATCGCCATGAACACGATCGCGCCGATGGCGAGTCCCATCGGGCGCACCGTCTGCCTGAGCAGATCGTCGTCGGGGTGACCGAGGTAATGGGCGACGAGACGGCGAACGAGCGGCGTGGCGAAGAGGCGGGAGAAAAAGTCCGTGCAAACCGCCAGAAAAGCCGCCAGAAGGATGCCGATCCACTGCCACAGCTCGAAGCCGAGGATGAATCGGCCCTTGAGGGCTTTGGGGATGTAGCTGCGGAGCATGACCGAGTCGGACATCTGGCGGACGTCGAATCCGTACTGCACGCCGCGTTTGGACGCCCAGTTGTAGAGCTGCGGGACGTTGTTGAGCGTCGGCGCAGCGAAGCGCCAGGCGCCGTCTTCGCCGCGCGTCAGCGTGATGCTGGCGGGCGGATCGCCCAGCTCGTTGATCGCCGGTGCGAACAATTCGCGGGCCGGGGCGCGCGGGTTGTCGGGAAAGAACTCGAAGCGCTTGAGGTTCTGCTTGTCGATGTCGCCCGAGCCGGGCAGCATTGTGTCGGGGTCGATCTTGCCCAGACTGTTGAAGACGCCCAGCAGTTGCCACACGACTTCCTGCCGCGCCTTGCCGGTGGAGCGCGGCATGTCGAGCGTGCCGTAGACGCGCTGCCACAGCGCATCATTGCTCTTGTCGTTGCGCAGGCGGTTGGTCGTGTCGAGAAACGTCTTCATCGCATCGCGCGGCGACGCATACTCGGGCGCGACTTCCGACGATTGTTCCTTCGACGCATCGTTGGAAGCCGGCTGCTGCGCCGACGCGAGGGACGAAACGAGCAAAACACACGCGAAAATCAGGCGATACGGATTCATTCCCGTATCGTAACGGATTGAATGCGAAGGTCCACGCCCCGCTGAAGCGGGGCGTGCCGGCCAGACTCGCTTCAGCGAGTCGGGGTCTTCGTGTACTATAACCCGCATGGGGGCCCCAAAACGCATTCAAAAATTCTCCCACAACAAGCGCGAAGTCCATCGCGGGCGCCATCGCTTCGAGCACTGGTACGTGAGCAATCAGGTGTACTTCATCACCGCGCGCTGCCGCGAACGATTTCCCGCCTTCGCGTCCGAAGCGGCCAAGCGCGTGTTCTGGGATCGATTCGAGCATTACACGCACGAGGCGGGGTTCGAGCCGTGGGTCGTGTCGCTGCTGGACAATCATTATCACGTGCTCGGCTACGCGACGGTCGGCGAACACCTCAAGACGCTGATGCAGCGGCTGCATGGCTCGGTGGCGAAGATGGTCAATGATCTCATCGAGCCGCGTCGGGCGCACTTCTGGGCGGATGAACAGGGGCGGGATTATTTCGATGGGTGCATCCGCGATGAAAACCAATGTCGCCGCGCGTATCGGTACACGCTCATTCAATCGCAGCGGCATGGGATCGTGCGGGATTGGCGCACGTACGAGCACACGCGGGTTTGGGTGGAGCTGGAGGCGTGTTTGAAGAAGGCGCGCGGATTGGGCGCGTATCTGGAGGGGGTTCCGTATCAGCGGTACGAAGGCGGAAGGCACACGCCCCGCTGAAGCGAGGCGTGCCGGCCCGACTCGCTTGAGCGAGTCGGGGTTTTAGGCGAACAGGTCTTTGAGGACGGTGCCGTAGCGGACGATCATGACGGGGCGGCCGGAGGGGGTGTGGAACTCCTTGGCGGGGTTGATGCCCATGCTGTGATAGAAACTGGCGGCGACGTCGTCGGGGGAGATGGCGTCGTGGAGCGGACCTTCGCCCTTGGCGTCCGATGCGCCGACGACGCGGCCGCCCTGCACGCCGCCGCCGGCCATGAGGCAGAACATCGCGCGCGGGTAGTGATCGCGGCCGGCGCGGCCGTTGACCTTGGGCGTGCGACCGAACTCGCCGGTGGCGAAGACCGTCGTGCTGTCAAGCAGTCCCTTGGCGGCGAGCGCATTAAATAGACCCGCGAGGCCCGCGTCGAGCTCCGGCAGATTGCGCGTCTTTAAGCGCGTGAAGTTGTCGGAGTGCGTGTCCCATCCGCCGTAGTTGACGGTCACGAAGCGCACGCCCGACTCGACGAGCCGCGACGCGAGCAGGCAGCTCTGGGCGAAGCCCGAGTCGTTGAACATCTGCGTGATCGCCGGCGATTCCTTGGACAGATCGAACGCCTCGCGGGCGCGGTCGGAGCGGAGCATGGCGTACGCCCGCTGCGAAAATTCATCGAGACCGGCGAGCAGTTTGTCCTGCTTGGCGGCGGGGCCGAAGGCGGTGTCGAACTTGCGGAGCATGTCGTAACGGCGATCGACATCGGCCAGCGTGACGCCGTCGCGGAGCGACAAGCCGCGCAGCTCGATGGCGCGGCCGGGCTTGGGGGTCGAGCCCGTGTTGAAAGGACCGTATTCGACGCCGAGGTAGCCGGTCGCATCGAAATCCTGATTCGGCACGGCGACGAACGGGGGCAGATCGGGATCGCTGCTCATCTCATGCGCGACGACGGACCCGTAGCAGGGGAACGAGAGCGAGGGCAGCGGGCGATTGCCGGTCGTGAGGTAGTCGGTGCCGAGGCGGTGAGCGCCGAGCGTATGGCTGACGCCGCGGATGATGGCGAACTTGTCGGCGCACTGGGCGAGCTTGGGCAGGTGCTCGCAGATTTCCACGCCCGGCGCGTTGGTCTTGATCGGCTTGAATTCGCCGCGGTGCGTGTCGGGAGCATCGGGCTTGAGGTCGAAGGTGTCCATGTGGCTCGGTCCGCCGCCGAGGCGGATGAAGATGGCGGAGCGTCCGCGGCTCGAAGGCGCGATTTCGCCGGCCTGCGCCAGGCGCAGATAGCCGGGCAGATTCAGACCGACGCCCGTCAATGCGCCGATGCGCAGAAAGTCACGCCGCAGGAACCCGTCGCAGAATCGGTGAGTGGACATGAATGACGCCCCTTTCGAGGGATCAGTGGTTGGTGATGAATTCCTTGGTATTGAGCATCGCCCACAATAGATCGCGCAGGCCGTCGATCGGCGACGCGGCCGCCTCGATCGACTGACGGGCATCGCTTGTTTCCTGCGCGGTCGGCTCGCGGCTGACGGTGCGCAGGAAGATCTGCGTGATGATCGGGTCGAGATTCAGCTCGCGGCGCGGCGGCGGGGCCGGCGCGGCGGGCGCTTCGTCGAGCCGCCCCAATTCCTTGAGCCGCGCCATCTTCCGCTCGTGCTGCTTAAGTTCCTGTTCGTAACGGCGCTGCGCCAAGGCGCGTTTCTCGGCTTCGGGGTCGAGCGAGCCGAGAAACCCGCGCTTCATGTCGATCACGCGCAGCATGTCCTGATCGTTGCGCATGTAGATCGTCTGAAGCAAGGTCGGGTCGGCGGAGCGTTCGCAGTCGCAATTCGTCTCGCGCGCCGGCTTGCCGAAGAGACTCACCAGATACGAGTCGCCGGTTTTCCCGCCGTTGTAGCCCGTGTTGAGCTTGGGCCCGATCGCGCGGTCGTCGAGGTCGCTGTAGCACGAGGCGGCGTCCTGATCGGACGCGCAGGCCTGCTTGATCGCATCGGCGACGACCTCGGCCGGAAGCCGGCGAATCGACGCGCGGGCGAAGTTGCGATCGTCGAGCCGATTCGTCGGATTCGTCTGCCAGCTTCGCTGATACGTGTCGGAATTGAGTATCTCGCGCTGGAGCCATTTCAGATCGTACCCGTGCGCGACGAACTGCTTCGTCAGGTAGTCCATCAGCGGCTTATTCGACGGCGGATTGGCGAGGTTCAGGTCATCGGCGGGCTCGACGATGCCGGCGCCGAAGTGGTTGGCCCAGATACGATTGACAATCGCCGCGGCGAAGTAGGGATTCTCCGGTTCGCGCAACCACTGCATCAGCGCGACGCGCGGGTCGGGGTACTGGTCGGCCACGACTTCCTCGCCGCCGAGGAGCTTGGGCGTGATGACGCGACCGGCGTACTTCTTCTTGTCCGCGTCCTTGAGCTTGGCGAGATGTTTGGCGTCAAGCTGCCTGGGCTGATCGATGTACAGTTCCTTCCATCCGATCACCTTGCCGTCGCGCACGGCTTCGGTGAGCATCTTCTCCGCTTCCTTTTTCTGATCCTTCTTGTCGTTCTTGGCGTTGTCGGCGGCGGCGACGGCCTTGTCGCGCAGGTCGTCGTAGATTTCCTTATCGCCCTTGTCGAGGCCGTATTTGAGGTTCTCGAAAAACGCCTGAAACTGTTCGAAGTCCTGTTTGGACCACTGATCGAACGGGTGCTTGTGACACTGGGCGCACTGGAGGCGGACGCCGAGGAAGGCGTAGGCGAAGCTCAGGGCTTTTTCGTCGGGCTTTTTCATGTTGTCGCGCGTCCAGTAGTGCGGCAGGTACGCGCGGTCGGCGAAGTCGGCGGGGTGATCCTTGCGGAGCGTGGCGCTCATGTTGGTCGCGAACTGGGCGTAGTCCTCATCGGGGTCGCGGCTCGTCGCCAGCACGATGCCCTCGACGATCTTGTCATACGGCTCGTTGGCGGCGACGCGCTTGTAGAGCCAGTCGTACCACTGCTCGGAAATCTGCGAGCGGTAGGTCTTCTCGCCCATGAACTTGGGGTTGTTGCCGGTGATGTCGCAGAGGCGGGTCGTCCAGTAGGCGGCATACGCGGGGGTATCGAGCAATTCGTCGATGAGCTTGGCGCGCTTGTGCGTATCCTTGTCATTGATGAAGTCGACGATGCGCTGCGGCGGCGGGAGCGTGCCGGTCAGATCGAGACTGACGCGGCGGATGAATTGCTCATCCGTGCATACGGGCGCGGGGATTTCGCCGAGCTTGGCGAGTTTGTCGAGGACGAGGCGATCGACCTGCGTGGGCGCGGGGGTCTTGGGGAATTTCGGGCCGAACTGGTCGCTGACGGGACGGATGATGGGGATGGGCGTGACGCCATTGTCGTAGAAGGCGACGATGTGCGTATCGCCCGGGCCGACGGTCGTGACCTGTCCGGTTTCGGAGACGTCGGCGACGGATTCATCGTTGGTTCGGAAGCGCGTCAGCTCGGTGACGTCGGCGACGGAGCCGTCTGACCAATGGGCCAGGACGCGAAGCTGGACGGGTTCGGTGGAAGAGTCGAAAAGAATCTCGGCGGGCTGGACTTCGAGGCGGTCGAGCTGTCCGACTTCATCGGCATCGTTCTTGGCGCCGTCCTTGATCCAGCGGTACAGGACGTTGTACTCCCAACTGTCTTCACGGATTTTCTGTTTGCCCTCGTGTTTGACCATGAGGGTGGGCTTCTGGATGACGAGACTTTCATCGGGGTCGGCGAGATTGACGCGGGGTTTTTCGCCGGCGGTCAGGGCTTCGTGGTCGGCCTTGAAGTCGTAGCCGAAGAGCGAGAAGCGGAACCCGCCCTTGCCTTGAAACGAGCCGTGGCAGGCGCGGCCGCTGCATCCGATGCGGGCGAACATGGGGATGACATCGCGGCGGAAGCTGACGGGGGCGGGGCTGTCGAGCTTGGCGAAACGCTCGGAGGCGGGAAGCGGTTCATCGGCCCGCACGAAGCCGACCTGAAGCCACAACAGGAGCAAGCCGACGACCGCGCCACGCAGACAAACGCCTCGACGCATGATGGCGACCTCAAAAGGAATTGCCGATCAGACCCGGCCGCCCCCTCGCGGCAGGAGTTACTCAATATTGTAACGGCTCGATGGGGATGCGTATTGCAGAAATTTCACGTGGAATGAAGTGAAGGGGGGATCAGGGATCGGGGGTCGGGGGTTGGGGATCGGCGAAACCAAACCCCCGATCCCCAATCCCTAACATCCGCTATGCATCCGCGGCCCGGGGGGCTGGTGCGCGATGATGCGGGCTTCTTCGTCGAGCATGAATCGCCAGCGGGCGTCGACGGCCTGCGTGGGCGGAACCTCTTGCGCCAACTGGAGGAACATGCGGTAGTGCCCATGTTCCGACGCCCACAGCCCCTTGTAAAGCTTCGCCAGGTCACGATCGTCGCAGGCGTCCGCCAGCAGGGAGAACCGCTCGGCGGACCGGGCTTCGATCAGGGCGCTGATCAACAGGCGATCGACCAGCTCGGCCGTCCCCTCGCCAAGACGCACCAGTTGGCGAAGATCATTGGCGTAGGGATTGCGATGGTTGCGCGTCAGGCGACCGCCCCGCCGGGCCAGCAGGCGCGTCACGATGCCCAGGTGCTCCGCCTCATCGCGTGCGACTGCACACATCGCCGCCACCCAATTCTCCGGCGGGTTCGGCTCCGGCCAGCGATTGAGCAGCTCCAGCGCGTTGGCCGCCGCCTTTTTTTCCAGATGGGCATGATCATTGAGCAGCGCCAGCGGCTCCGCAAGCACGGAAGCGGCCCACGTTCCGGGCGTCTGATAGCGCAGGGGGAGGGGTTCGTATTTGGTCGGCGTATGCGTCATGGATGGTAAGATTGTAACGGTTGATGCGGCGGCGGCATCTATGGGTTTATCAATCGGCACGTGTCCGGCGAAGCGGATTGCCAAGCCGCGAGCGGCGAAACAGAAGGTGTGTCATGATCACGGCCCCGATTCCGACAAATGAAGAAGCACGATTGGCGGATCTGCACGCGCTGCACATTCTCGACACGCCGGGAGAGGAGCGGTTCGATCGGCTCATCGCCTTGACGAAGCGGAGTCTGGGGACGAGCGTGGCGATGATCTCGTTGGTGGATAAGGATCGGCAGTGGTTCAAGTCGAGCTGCGGGATGGGGTGCAAGCATCAGACGCCGCGCGGCGTCTCGTTCTGCGGTCACGCCATCGTCAACGACGGCCCGCTGATCGTGCCCGACGCGAAGGCGGACGAACGCTTCGTCGACAATCCGCTCGTAGTCGGCCCGCCGCATATTCGGTTCTATGCAGGGTTCCCGCTCAAGGGGCCCGGCGGTCACAAGATCGGCACGCTGTGCGTCGCCGACTCGAACCCGCGCGCGTTTTCCGATCGTGACCGGGCGCTGATGACGGAACTGGCCGAGATGGCCGAGTATGAATTGAATCTCGTGACCGCCATCGAGGCGCAGCGGCGGTACATGCAGACGCAGCAGCATCTGAACCGCGAGCTGCGCGATGCGGCCGAGTACGTCCGCTCCCAGCTTCCCGAGCCGCTCGATCACGACCGCGGCGTCAGTGCCGATTACGTCTACATCTCCAGCTCGCAGCTCGGCGGCGACATGCTCGGGTATCACGCCCTCGACGAAAACCAGATCGCCATGTACGTCCTGGACGTGACCGGCCACGGCGTCGGGGCGTCGCTGCTTAGCGTCTCTGTCCAACAGGGCGTGCGGCAGAACAATCACCGATTCGAGCCCGCACGGCTCCTCGAATCGCTCAACCGCGCCTTCCCGATGGAGGAGCATCACAACAAATTCATCACGCTCTGGTACGGCATCTACGATCGACGCGACCGCTCCCTGCGCTACGCCACCGCCGGCCACCCCCCCGCCGCCCTGCTCCTGCCCGGCGCGGGCAAGCCCACGCCCCTCGGTCAGCCGCACCTGATGCTCGGGGCGATGAACGACACGACCTACACCACCGAAACGCTCACACTCCCGCCCGGCTCCCGCCTCTACCTCTACAGCGACGGCGCGTACGAGATCACGTCCGATCGCAACAGCTTCATGGGCCTCGAAGGTCTCATGCGCGTCTTCAGCTCACGCCCGCCCCTCGAAGCCGTCCTCCGCACGCTGCGCGAGTTTCAGGGACTCGACCAGTTCACCGACGACCTGTCGCTGGTGCAGATGGACTTCGATTGATGGGAATGAACCACCAAGGCACGAAGGACACCAAGGGAAGCGGAGTGATTGAGCACATCATCTGATTCCTTGGCGACCTTGGTGTCTTGGTGGTTCAATTCTTTTGTGATCAACCCTTGTAATTCGGATTGGGCCTGGGCAGCTTCGCGCCTTCGTCTTTGAGGTGCGCCATCAGCTTCGCGTCCATCGCGCGCACCTTGTCGGGCATCTTCGACGCAAGGTTGTTCTTCTCGCTCAGGTCGTCGGCAAGGTTGAACAGCTCGAACGTCGGGCCTTCCCAGAATTTGATGAGCTTGAAGTCGCCCTCGCGAATGATCGAATACGGCGGAATGCCCTTGCCGCGGTAATGCGGGAAGTGCCAGTAAAGCGCATCGCGCTTGAGGGGCGACGAGCCGCTGGAACGCAGGTGATCGACGAGACTGATGCCGTCGATGGGGTGGTCGACGCTCACGCCGGCGAGCTGGCAGATCGTCGGGTAAAAGTCGATGGTCTGCACCATCTGCTGACTCAGCGTGCCGGGCTTGATGACCCCGGGCCAGCGGATGATCAGCGGCTCGCGGATGCCGCCTTCGTAGGGGAAGCCCTTGCCGGCCCGCAGCGGTTCGTTATTCGTCGGCCCAAGCAGCCCGCCGTTGTCGGAGGTGAAGATCACCAGCGTCCGATCCGCCACGCCCGCTTCATCGAGCGCCGCCAGAATCTTCCCCGCCGCCTGATCGACGCTTTCGACCATCGCCGCGTAAGTCGCATTCTTCTGTTTGCCCCAGCTTTTGCCTTCGTACTCATCGATCATCTCTTTCTTGGCGCCGAGCGGTTCATGGACGGCATAGTGGTCCATGTTCAAAAAGAACGGGCCGTCCTTGTGGTCCTTGATGAACTTGACCGCCTCGTCCGCTTCGCGGTCGGTCAGATACTCGCCTGCCTTTCGGGCGGGCATCGTGGGGAAGCCGTTCTGCTTGCCGCGGATGTACGGATCGAAATACGTCGGGGGCTGGCCATAGTCGCATCCGCCGATGTTCAAGTCATAGCCCTGTTTATCGGGGTAGAAGGCCTCGGTGCCCAGGTGCCATTTGCCGATGTGACAGGTGGCGTAGCCCTTGGTCTTCAGCGCCTCGGCGATGGTGACTTCGGACAGTTGCATGGCGAAGGGATTGGGCGGGCACAGGAGCTTGTCATGCGGGGAGCCGATGTAGTCGGTCGGAATGACGTCGCCGGTCTTGCCGCCCTGGAATTGGGAACGGATCCAGTCGGTGACGCCGAGCCGGGCCGGCTCGCGACCGGTCTGCATCGCCGCCCGCGTCGGCGAGCAGACCGCACAGGAGGCATATGCCTGCGTGAAGCGAAGCCCGTCGGCCGCGAGTTTGTCCACATTCGGCGTGCGATAGAACTGACTGCCCTGCACGGACAGGTCCATCCAACCCATATCGTCCACGAGAATGATCACGAAGTTCATCGGCTTGTCCGCCCCCCTCGCGGACCCGACAACCAACGCCATCGCCACCAGCATCCACAGCATCGCACTTCGCATCATCGCAGTACCTCTTGCCCGGCCCAATGGGCACACCGGACGGGTCAGTGAACCAAAGTGGAGCGCCAAAGCCCCACCTGTACCAGATTGGACGCCCGCCGCCGCGCCCTCATTGCACCCAACCCGCATTTTTAGCCCGCCAAACGATATTCTCGTTTGGCACGCATCTTGCTTTACCTATTTCCATCGTTCTGCGCCTTTTTTTCTCTCCTCCGCCCGTGACACAGTCCTGCAACGGGAACTGACACGGGCTTTTTTACGCGCCCAACTCGAAAGCGCAGGGATCGCC